>NZ_NUMC01000041.1:0-22869 GCF_002577655.1 Bacillus sp. AFS040349
AATCTTTTGACACTACCATTGTTATCCTATAATAACTTATCGCAAAGACTTGACAAGGTCAATGGCTTGAAAAGTATTCCGAATCTTACGTTTTTTCCGAACAAAAAAAGATCTTATTTCTCGGGTAAAAGAAATGTACCTCCAAGAAAAAAGATCTCTTAAATCTATTAAACTATTAAAACATTGGAACTGGTGGGTCTATCGCTAGAACTGGTTGTCCATTTATTGTAAACCAAATATAATAATGATCTATTTCAATATCTAGGTGATTTTCTATTTTTTGTATAATCTCTTCTTGAACTTGAAAGCTAATTGAAGCTGTTTTATCACCTAAGGGTATATTTTTCAGCCCTAACAAATCTGCAATATATCTAGCATCCTCATATGAGACTTCAACCTGCTGATCATATTCTGATAAATAAGCAGCTTGAACAGGAGAAAATGTTAAAATTATGGCTAATGAGATCGCTGTAAATAAAGTTATCCAATATTTCATCTTTATCACCTCCTTTTAAGTTTGTAAATGAGCAAACACATCTACAATATCAGGATGATAAAAACTACCTTTGTTTTTCTTTAATTCATGAACAGCCTCTTCCTTTGTTCTAGCTTTTTGATAGGGACGATTACTAGTAATGGCATCATATGCATCAACCACTGATATAATTGAAGCTTTAATATCAATCTCGTCCTTTGATAATCCATATGGATAACCTCTTCCATCGTATCGCTCATGATGCTGTTCAACAATTTTTCCGGCATTTACTAATAACGGCAATTTTGTTTCTTCCAAAACCATACGTCCATAAATAGTATGCTTCTTCATGATATCCCACTCATCGGTAGTTAATTTCCCTGGTTTTTGTAGAATGTTTAATGGAATTATTATTTTTCCAACATCATGAAAAAAAGAAGCCATGTTTAGTTGTAATAAGTCATTTGAATTTAAGCCTATTTCTTCTCCAACCTGCATAGCAAGGTTTGCAATTCTTGCACAATGATCCCCTGTATACCCATCTTTCTCTTCTATAGAAACAGCAAGCTTAACCAATTGTCTTGATACATTACTATAGCGATGAAAAATAGGCTGTGAAGTAACATAGATAAATTCTGTAGGACCAATTGATTGGAAAACATAATGTTCAGTTATTGGTAATCTGTAAAAAGAATCGCCGGTTTTATAAGCCTTAAAACTACCATCTTCCATTTGAAGCTTCAGCTGACCATTTACGATAAATAAATACTCAAGTGCAGACCAGCCCGCTTCAGGCTCAAGTGCCCATCTAGTATCAGGTTCAAGCTGATGGTGAATAATTTCCGTTTGATCACCCGACGCAATAAGAGAAATGGTTAAACCCTTCATCTTTACTGACTCGATAAAATCAGTTTTATTTGCAAAGCAAGTCATAGAATCCTCACCTTATAATTAATTTAACTAAACTATTATAATGAATAATTTTGAAATAAAATAGATGGTTTTTATAAAATGAAGATAGTACCAATTTAGGAAGTAAAAATCCAAAGCTTAAGAAGAATTGTTCGATAACGGTTTCACCAGCAAACGAAAAAGAAGCAAGGAATCTTCTGTCCCCTGCTTCTTATACCTATTCTATTTTCTCCGGCTCAGGATAATCAACGCCAAATGTTTCAAGTGTAATTTGTTTTATTTTTTGATCTTCCACAGGCTTGTCCTGATTATCCCTTTCAACATTTACGATCTTATCGACTGCGTCCATTCCTTCTGTTACTTTACCAAATGCGGCATAATCACCATCTAGATGTGTAGCCTCAGCAACCATAATAAAAAATTGAGATCCTGCAGAATCAGGGTCTTGAGATCTCGCCATTGAAAGCACACCTCTTTCATGGTTTACCTCATTCTCAACTCCATTCGATTCAAACTCTCCTTTAATTCCATACCCAGGTCCACCAGTCCCTCGACCTTCAGGATCTCCTCCTTGAATCATAAAGCCTGGTATCACTCGATGGAAGATAAGGCCATCATAAAAACCTGATTCAGCAAGAGAAATAAAATTATTCACCGTATTTGGAGCGATATTTGGATATAACTCAACTTTAATCGTATCGTTATTCTCCATTGTAATTGTAGCAATCGGATTGTCTTCAATTTTTTGCACTGGTTGTGTAGTTTCTTCCTGTTCAGGTTGACTTTGTTCATTTGTACCACAGCCACCTATAATAAGCATGACTAAGAAAATAATACTTAATAAACTCTTGGATTTCATGACTTACTCCTTTCAAACATATATGTACTTTTCTAACCCTCATGACTTTATATCTAGACTTCATCTATGTTACGGTAAAAGTATACAGTAAAAGAATAGGTGGTGTCTAACTTGGTATATACGGAATTAAAGCATCTTTTGAAAGATTACTACCCATTTACATTGTTAACAGATTTTCAGTTACAAGAAATGACCGATAAAGCAACACAAGCGACTTTTGCTCAAAATGAATTTATTTTTCATGAACATGAAAGAGCAGATCATATTGATATCTTTTTTTTAGTATCTGGATTAGCAAAAAATATTTTACATCAAACAAATGGAAAGCAGTTATCACTTCGATACTATTATCCTGGAGATATTATTGGTTTAATGGTCATGTTCACAAGTGGTGAGTTAGAATTTTCTGTTCAAGCATTGGAAGATTGTACGGTTTTTAAGCTGAACAAGCGTCATTTCTTTGAGATCATGACACGAAATAATGATTTTTCAAAGGTGATTTGGGAAAGTATTGGTGAAAGAACAAAGTCCTTATATGATGAAATGAAAAACAAAGCAACTCATGATGATGATGAAAATGTTCACCTATTAAAAACACGTGTAAAAACACTAATGAATCAACCTATTCTCATCCAACCTCACCTTACAATGGATAGAGCAGCACAGCTTTTAGATGAGAGAAATGTTACTGGATTAATTGTGAATGATGAACAATTAAAAATGAAAGGAATCATTACAAATAAAGAAATATTAAGATATGTATCCCAGCCATCTTCCTCTAATCTCGTTTTAGACTGGATGAACAAGCAGCCTTATTATGTTGAAGCTGATGCGTTTGCTTTTGAAGCTCTTTCTTATATAAAAAATAAAGCAAATGAGTTTATTCCAGTTATTCATAATGGGAGTGCAATCGGAGTATTAACCAGTCGCTCATTCCTTAATCTTGAAAACTCCAGCTACTTAGATCTTACTTATAATGTGAAAAATTCAAGATCAATTGATTCTCTTTTACAGCAAGGATCTTTAGTAAATTCAACGTTGAAATCCTTTGTTCAAGAGCTTGTTGAAAAGGAGAGTTATGCTTATGAAGTATCTGAAGTAATTACAAATCATAATGATAATATCCATAGACAAATTATTAAACTAGCAGAAAATGAGATGAAAGCTGAGGGCTATGGAACTCCGCCAATTAACTATTGTTTTATCATTATGGGAAGTCAAGCACGACATGAACAAGGATTTCGCACAGACCAAGACAATGGTCTTATTTTAACCAATTATGATCACCTACCTAATCGTGCGAATATTGATGAGTATTTCAAAAAATTCACTCATAAGATTAATGAATATTTAAGTTTATCAGGTTTTCCTGAATGCACAGGTGGAATTATGGCAAAAGAGTCTAAATGGAGAAAATCTTTATCAGAATGGAAAAAAGAAATCCAAACATGGAAAGATGAACTTGATGCACAAGAAATTCAAAATTTCACGATGTTTTATGATTTCAGGCCTATTTTTGGTGATTTTTCTCTCGCTGAAGAAATAAGAGATTTTCTGACAAACAAAGCTAAAAAATCAAAAACCTTACAACAATTATTAATGAAGGATGCTCTTCGATTTAAGATTCCTGCACATCCTCTAGGTATTATTAATTTAAAGCAGAAGTATAAGAAAATAAATGTTAAAAAAACCGGTTTAACACAGATTATTTATTCAACAAGAATTAATGCCATTAAATACGGAATCAATGAAGTGAGTACGGTTAAACGACTTAATGAATTAAAGAAGATTCAAGCTATGCATCCGCGAGATGTTGAAAATGCAAAAACAGCACTTCACTATTTGCACTATTTTCGATTGCAACAAAACCTTAATCAGCTTGAGAACAACCAACAAGTTTCGAATGAAGTCAATGTGAATGAGCTTTCAAAAGAGGATCGAATAAAACTTAAGGAAGCACTGCAGGTTGCTCATCGCATGCAGCAAGTAACCAAGATTAGCTTTAATCGAAATCGGGTGGTGTAAAACAGATTGCCAGATGATATAAAAATATTAAAATATATATTTTGGGATCAATTATTTTTTAAACATCGCATGAACAAAATGATCCAGCTTCCAGAATACGATTATGCCGTTACTTCAATTGAACGCTTTGTAGAAAGTCAAAAAGGATTAATGAAAGAAGATTTACGCTCCTGTACATTTACAATTTTTGATTTAGAAACAACTGGTTTTTTCCCAAACATGGGTGATGAAATCATTTCTATCGGTGCGATCAAAGTCAAAAATTTTGAAATCCTGTATGATGAGGCGTTTTATACAATTATGAAACCAATCAACAAAATTCCGAAAACAGTGGAAGAACTAACAGGATTATCAGGAGAAATATTAGCTAAGGCTCAATCTTTTCCAGTTGGGATACGTAAATTTCTCGACTACTGTGAAGGAAGTATTTTGGTTGCCCACCCTGCTACATTTGATATCGAGTTTATGAAAACCGTTCTTAATCAATGGAATTTCCCAAACTTTTCAGTTGATTTTCTGGATTCCCATTTGATTGCAAATGACTTATATACAGGAGAAAGAAATTATTTAGATAATCTTGTAGAACGATTTAAAATATCCGAACGAGAACGTCATCATGCATTAAATGATGCTGTCATGACTGCAAATGTTTTTATCAAACTTCTACAGCAGTATGATCGGTCATTTATAAAAAATCCTAAACAACTATTAGATACAATCGAAGAAAACAGGATAATTAATGATGGTTTATCTTAAAGATGGCAACTAAAAAAGGTGTGACAAATTGTCACACCTTTTTGTTTATATTTTTTTGAAAATAGCAGCTTGAGACGTTATTTCTCCTGCTTGATAATTTGTAATATGAGAGAATTTGTACACGCATCCGAATCCATCAATATCGAATAATGTCATTTCCATAAAATCTTGTGGAAGTTCGTGTAAATGCTTCAAAAGAATTTCATTTTCTGTGTTGAAATGTAAATCCCCCTCCTGTAAGTAATGGACGAAAGGATTTGTTTCTAGACGTTTTTCTAATGGAATGTTATAAAAATTCATTTAAAGCACCTCACCTTTTAGTTTTCTTTGTTTTCTGTATTTTCTGATTATTTATATAATACAACAAAACTTCTCGTTTGAAAACTATTTTTTAAAAATTTTTATTATTTTTCTTGTCATATTATGACTATAGTAAAATCTTTATTTCCTACACTTTTATCTTGATCACATCCAGTTCCCTTTTCTCAAGTATACTAAACAAATGATACCAATTACCAAAGGGAATATTCGTGATAAAATGTGATGGAGGATGTGATGATTTTGAAGAAATTTAGAGGATTTTTTATTATATTACTATTATCATTGCCTATTCTTGCTAGTTTTACTACAGGCAGTACGGTTGGAGCCTATTCATCCTTTTTATCTCCAGAAGGTATTCATTTTGTTAGTTATTCCCGAGAATGGGACGAACATAAATTAGTAGAATTATATGAAGAACTTAAACAGAATAAGTACGGAGAAGAAATAAATAGGCTTCAAGAAATCAGGGTCGAAGCAGGAAGGCATTCCTCAGGAGATACAAAGGGCAGCTACCATGCGATATTAAAGACGATTATACTTTATCAAGGTGACAAGTATCTTGAACCTGCTGATTATCGCGAAACATTGTCACACGAATATGGCCATCATTTTGCTTATTATTATTTTCCTTCCCATCACCTCCCTTTTTCTAGATGGCAAAAGTTAAGAGGCATAAACGTTGGCCAGCTTCAATGGGATGCGTTTTGGAATTATGAAGAAAAAAATCATTCTTTCTATCCGCAAGAAATTATTGCAGATGATTATGTACTTTTATATGGTGCAACAAATCATGTTAGTCCAAATGATGTTTATAGTAATGAAGCTTTTTATCTGCGTACTCAGCATGAAAACCAACAACTTCCGAACGTGTTAGAAAATAAAGAACTTCTTGCTTACTTAGAAGAAGAAAGCGGAGTAGCTATTGATAAAAACCGTCTTATCCAAACCCCTTCCTTTACAATTATTGAAGATGACAAAATAAGCTTTTCTGTCACTGAAAAGTCTAATATTGCTTATAGATTAAATATTGAGCTTTTTAGTCCTTCTAACGAACAACAAACGCTAGAGCTCTATACAATTACAGATGATGAAGACAACGAGATCAATTTCTCTTTAAATGATGTTGGCTACGGTCACTTTTCAGATTATGAATCTGCCATAATATCAATTGATGTTGTCGATTTAACAACATCGATTGGATTTGAGACAAAGGAAACAACATTGAACTTTTAATATTAAAGAGAAAATGACAGATAATAAAGGGATAATAACGAGTTCCGTCTTTTATCCCAATTAATTAAATATGGTCTTATCACAGGCAGAATGTAGTGTTTTCTAAATTGAATAATGGTCCAGATTCATGAACTGGACCATTATTCTTATGTAAACAAAATTGTAATAAATTCACTTGTGTATCGTTTTCTAGTGAAAATGTGAAATATGCATTCGCAAACCAGAAATGTGTATGCTTTTGCATAGGTAGACAGCTTTAAACCATTCGCATAATCCAATAAATGTATAAAATGATATTAAAAGTGGTCGTAATTGTAATTTTCATCCATTTACGTATCGTTTTCTAGTGAAAATGTACAAAATACATTCACAAACCATAAATGTGTATGCTTTTACATAGGTGGACAGCTTTAAACTATTCTTAAAATCCAATAAATGGTAAATGGGATATCGGCAGTGGCCCTAATTGTTTTTTTCATTGTGTATCGTTTTCTAGTAATAAGCTAAAATGACCATCAAAACAGTGTTCAATTTGATGGTCACCTTGAATAATACTTTTAAAGTTTTTGAAAATTAACCGAACCCTTTAAATACATACACAATCCTTTTCCTATTTCCTCTCATATAAAACAGTTAAGCTAATCAATGTGACAAGTATAGTTGCTCCCATATCTGAAAGGATTGCAATCCATAGTGTTAGTAAGCCAGGAATGGTTAACAATAAGGCAATTAGCTTCAATCCAAGTGCAAGGGTAATATTAAGCTTAATAATGGAATTCACTTTCTTCGCTGATTTAATAGCTGAAGGTAATTTTCCAAGATGGTCCTGCATTAATACAATATCAGCTGTTTCAATCGCACTATCTGTTCCTTTTCCCATTGCAATTCCTAAGTCTGCTGTTGCAAGTGCTGGTGCATCATTAATTCCATCACCAATCATTGCAACCTTCTTGCCTTGAGATAGCTCTTTTACTTTTTCAACTTTCTCATCTGGCAACAAGCCAGCGAAATATGAAGTTAATCCAACTTTGGATGCTACTTTCTTTGCGGTGCTTTCATGATCACCAGTTAACATCACTGTCTTTTGGATTCCTGCTTCATGTAAAGCCTTCATAACGTCCGCACTTTCTTCTCTTATTTCATCTGAGATCCCCATGATTCCAAGTACATTTTCAGAAGTAGCTAATATAACTAATGTCATGCCAGATTGTTTATATTGTTGTATTTGTGCTTTTATTTCTTCCTCTATTTGCACATCTTTCATATGTGCTTCGTTACCGAGAAAGTAAGTCACACCATCAATTTTTGCAACAATGCCACTTCCTGAAACTGTTTTTATTTCTTCTGGTTCAATTAAAGTAAATCCTTCAGCTTTTCTGAGCACTGCTTTTGCAATCGGATGTGATGAGCTTTTTTCAATCGAAGCTGCAATTTGTAAAAACTTCGGATCATATTCTACATAATTCTCAACAAATGGCTGTCCCTTTGTAAGTGTACCTGTTTTATCAAAGGCCACCGTATGGATTTTACCTAATTGCTCTAAGAATACTCCGCCTTTTACAAGTATTCCATTGCGGGCATTTTTTGTAATACCAGACACAATAGCGATTGGTGAAGATAGAACTAAAGCACATGGACAACCTACAATTAATACAGCTAACCCTTGATAAAACCACTCTCCCCAGCTACCGCCAAAAACCAATGGTGGGATTAGCATAACAATGGCAGAAATGATCATAATTAATGGCGTATAATATTTGGCGAACTTATTTATAAACAATTCTGTTGGTGTTTTTGTTTCTTGAGCTTCTTCTACTAAATGAAGAATTTTTGCTAAAGACGATTCTTCATATGCTTTAGTGATTTTTATTTTTAGTACACCTTCATTGTTAATACTTCCACCATAAACCGGTTCATCTTTTTCTTTTTCAACTGGCATGCTCTCACCTGTTATGGCTGCTTCGTTTACAGAGCTTTTTCCTTCCAAAACTAAACCATCCGAAGGAATTTTTTCACCGGAACGAACTAATACAATTTGATTTGTTTTTAAGGATGAAATCTTGACTATTTTTTCTTGACCATTATCAAGTACTGTAGCTTCCTTTGGTGCAATTGCTAGCAGTTTTTCCATTGAATTTCTCGCTTTTTGCATACCCAAGCCCTCTAGGTATTCATTTAATCCAAAAAGGATTGCAACTAAGGCGCCTTCTTTCCATTCTCCAATACCTAATGCACCAATTAAGGCAATGGTCATTAACGTTTCAATATTAAATTTTAATTTAAATAGATTTTTCAATCCCTTGATAAAGGTTTGATATCCACTTAAAACGGTTGCTGCAAGAAAAAGTCCGATTGCAATATATTCATTAAAAAAGATATCGGTTAGAATCCCTGCAATATAGAAAATAGCTGATAAGGATAAAAGGACAATCCAATTTATCCCTGTAGGATGATGATGGTCATGATCATGCTGCTCATGCTCGTCAGCTTCTATATATGCCCCATCTGAAGATAAAATCCTTTTTACTTTTTCAATGTCAACATTACTTTCTAGTTTAAGCTTACCTGTGTTATAGCTTAAAGATGCTGTTTGTCCTGACGGCAATTTATTTATTTCTTCCTGTAATTCTCTAGTACAGTTTGCACATGTTAATCCTTTAACTTTATATTCTTCCATTGTGCTCAACTCCAACATAAATACTTAATGATGCTGTGCATGGTTAATTGTTTGTTGCAAGACATTCATTACGTGATTATCATCAGGCGAATAATATAATGTTGTCCCTTCCCTTCTATACTTAACCAAACGTAGATTCTTCAAAAATCTTAATTGATGTGAAACGGTTGACTGAAGCAAAGATAACTTTTCAGCAATTTCATTCACTGAGTGTTCACTTTGCGAGAGCAAGTGTAAGATTTTAATTCTGGTTGGATCACCTAATGCTTTAAACGTCTGAGAAACGATAAATAATGTTTCTTCATCTAATTGCTCTTGCGGTTCCTTTTTACCTGATTCTTCCATGATCAACACCTCTTACTCTTTAGTATATATTAAAATATGTATATATGTTCATATTATCTAACTAAATAATAAAAAAATAATTGGCTCTTGTCAATCCTAGCCAATTAATAAAAAAACGTTTACTAAGAAAATACCGGTTAATAAACTAAGCCAATGATAAAAACGATTTCCCTTCTCATTTGATGTAAGAAATAATTCAACAATCGAAATATATAACATTGTACTAATAGCTACACCTAATAAGGACCCTAAAATCATGTCATTTTCTATCATCATGAAATTTCCAAGTAATACAAATCCATAAAGACTAAATGTAAGATAAAGAAATGCAGAGACTAAATGATGAGGTTTAAGCTTTAATGCGATTGCTAGCATCATTAATGCCATCCCCTCAGGTAAGTGATGTAAAATAATGAGATGAAAAAGATGTCCTTCGTGATCAGCATGATTCCCTAATGCAAATCCTGAAGGTGCATTATGTAATGTAATGGCGATAAGAAGTAGGAAGAAAGTAGACTTTGATTCACCTTTTGATGAACGGTGTACATACTGATCAATTATGATCATACATAGAAGTCCGACTCCTATTCCCATAACAATAGATAAAGGTTGATAATGCGAAAAACTATGTGGAATAAACTCAAGACATAGCATCCCCACTATCATACCGGCACTAAGGGAAAACAAGTAGTCAATCTTCCCATTTACAATTTTACTTATGATAAGGGATAACACCCCACCTGTTACCAATGATAAAAACACATAAAGACAAAATAAAAAACCCAATCTATTCCCTCCATTACGTTACAGATAAAGCAATTACTTTAAGTTATGAATAGCTTTTCCTGTTTAGTACAAGAGCGATTAAGAGATGATTTGTGAAAGAAAGTAATCAATAACACTTTCAGAATGTAAACGTACTCCAACATATGGAGGTCTCACATAGTTGTTCATCTCATATGGCATACCTAGCCACAAGTATTTTTTATCTATTATCATGAAAGGAAATGAAACAGATTGGGCTATAAGCTGATCTCCTTTAATGTTATTCATGTTTTCAGGAGAGATTGTTGTTAAACGGACATTGGATCTTCGACTATTTATCATGTTTATCCACTCTTCGGATAATTCTTTGGTAGGAAGTCCAACAATTATTGAAGAATTGGCCATTTTCACATCTTTCGTGATGATTTCAAGCTTTTTTGCATGTATCCATGTTAAATTTGAATGCTGGTTTTTAACCCATGTCCCTATTTGCTGTTGTCCTACTATTTGATTTTTGCTTACCTGATGATTTACAAGCTGGCGTATTGTTTTTCCACGAAAAACCTTTGATTGAAGAAATTGCTGATCAGCCAGATGAACGAATTTCCCTCTAGTTCTTGTCATTGCAACATTAATTAGTCGTTCGCTATCCTTACCAGTTAAAAGCATTCCAGGACGTTCTTGCGGATAACTGTCGACCGTATCAAATACCATGACATCCCTTTCACTTCCTTGAAATCTGTGAACTGTTGCAGAAATAATATCCGACTCCATTCTTTCCACCGCATATACATCATTTAGCAACATGTCCATTAAAGCTGCCTGAGCACGGTAAGGTGTAACATATCCAATTGACCTTGCTCCTGCTAAGTATGACTCATGAATCACTTGAAAGGATAAAAGTAAATGCCAAAGGTTATATCGAGAATTTGATGTTTTTTCACGCATACTGTACATTCCACTATAACTGCTGTCCAACAATATGGAGGAACGATTTGAAAATGGTTCTCTTCCTACAATTGAATTTCTAGCCGATTTCATACTTTCGTGATCACCAACAAGATCATGATAAATGTACTTATTTGTGAATGAAGAAATATCAGGGTGCATTCTCCTTTGTTCTTTTAGCAAAAAAAGATGAGGATGTATAGTTCTTTTCGAATTTTCTTCAAGCCAATCAACTACACCTGCTTTATGAAAGATATCGTTCCTTAACCATTCGTCAACAAGAGCATGTTTTGCAGAAGCAATGGGAGGAAGCTGTTTAAAATCTCCACAAATGATGACTCTGCGACCTAGAGTTGCGGCAAAAGCAATTTGCGGAATATAGGCCATACTTGCTTCATCAATTATGACAAGATCATAGTTTTTTTCATAAATGCTCGGATCATTTGCAGCCTTTGATAATGTTGTTCCTACAAGATTGGCATCCTTTACAAGCTCAATTTCCTTCTGTCTTATTTTTTCTAAAACTGTTGCTAATTTACGTTCAATTTCAAGCAATTGTTGAGAATCTCTTTGACTGTAGGATTGTGAAAGGGTTTGCTTCATTCCCCTTCTATGTTCATGCAAATCATTTCTTTGTTTCGCTAATTCCGGGTGCCTTTTATGAATCAGCTCCAATGTTGTTAAGTTATCTTTTGATGTAATCGACGTTTGCGATCCATAACGAAGCAAATCACCTTCTCGGAAATGACCTTTTTTATTAATAAAACGAGAAATTTCCATCATTAACACATCAACTGCTTGATTACTCTGAGACAAAACTAATACTCGATCGCCTTTTACATATTTATTTCCTGCTAACCTACTCAATGTATAGGTTTTACCTGTGCCAGGGGGACCCCAAACAAATGTGACAGGGTTATATTTGCTTCGTAATACAAGTTCATGAACAGCTGATTTTACTTTTTCGGTAGGGTGCTTTGGATCATTAGATGGATCCATCAATCTTTTAATTCGGGTTTTCTTCCGCTTACTTTCTTTTATTTCATCAAATCTTTCATGAAGTTGATCTAACAACTCCCATGGATCATGAAGTAAAAAAAGCTCGGAAGGTTCATGTCCAAGGTTCTCCTCCAATAATAAGATTACACTTTTCCCCTCTGATGAAAGAATTTTACCGTTCACGGTTCGTTTTCCAAATTCGACTTTAATGGAAGAGCCATTTGGCACTCGAATGGGAACAGTTGATTCAAAATAATAAGTAAATGAGCCATCATTGGACATCAACTGACCATCTTTTAATGCATACCTTGTACTTCCATATTTCTTTAAATGCATGATTTCCACACGGATTGCCTTTTGCCATGTTTTTATATAATAATTGGTAGATTTCATCTTTATTACTTCCTTATCTTTTTCTAACAGTTTTCACCGAAACAAACTATACCATGATGGAGTTTGAAAAGCTAACAGCTTTAAAATAAAAAAAGGACCAAAATTGGTCCCTTATACACAAATCTTATCTAAACCAACATATCCTTAGAATGGTTGGTACAAGTGCATTCAGTTAAGCTGTAACCTGTAACTTGAAATCCATTTTTTTGTAAGAAGCGAACACCCATGTTCTTTTCAAGTTGGTTTCCAGCAATAAGATGTACTCTTTTATTAGGAATTTCATGGAAATACCTTCTTAAATATGCAATAGGTATAACAATTGAATCGAAGTTTTTCATCGTTGATAAATTATTATAATCTCTTACATCCACAACTTGACTAGATTGATCATGATGATCTATATCTACACAAGGTACATTCTTAATAGAAATTGACCTTTTAAAAAAACTTCCGATTAACACGATAAAAATAATACCAGCTATGAGATAAAGCATCTCCCTTCCCCCTCTAAGAAGTAAATGACAATGTTATTAACTTATATTAATATAGATGCTTTTAGATGGTTTTATCAAGTAATTGGATTTGAAATTTGATCATTTTTTTTGCTAACTAGCTGTCGCTAACTGTTGCATGCATTCGCCTTACTTGTTAAGTTGATCTAAAATTGGATACAGCTCTTCAAGATGAGTGATTTCAAAGTCTGGTTGTACTTCGTTTCGTTCTTTGTTATGACGGTTAATCCAAACAGATTTCATTCCAACTCTTGATGCACCTAAAATATCTGTCATAAGATTATCTCCTACCATTATTGCGTCATCTTTTGAAAGATTCACCTTTTCTAATGCATGTTCAAAAATAGTTGGATCAGGTTTGCCTCTTCCAAAGGCACCGGAAATAATAATTTGCTCAAAGTAAGGAACTAGCTCTGGAGTAATTTCTAATTTAGTATTTTGTAAGTCTGGAGAACCGTTTGTTAACAAAAGAAGACGATAAGATTCCTTTAACTTGTCCAACACTTGAAAAGACTCATCGTAAACAAAAGGTTTTTTTCTTCTTTGTGCTGGAAATTCTTCAGCTAGCGTTGCTCCATAGTCAGGATCATCAATCCCACAAGCTTTTAAGCCTCTTGTCCATGCTTCTTTCCGATATGTGGGAACGATTTCTTTCATCTTTCGAAAATTCTCTTCATCGTCTAAAAAGTTACCCCAAAGACCCTCAAACGGATTGATCCCGATCATTTGCGTAAAATCATATGTTTCGTATGAGGAGTAAAGCTCCCTCGCTTCGTTTCGGACAGCTTCTTCAAGCTTTTCAGAATCGATTCCATATTTCTGTTCTGCTAATTGACATGTCGCACTAAATGCTTCCTTTACACTTTTTTGATCCCATAATAACGTATCATCTAAATCAAAGAAAATAGCTTTAATCATGTTTGTCCCCCTAGAACCTATGTATTTTCAAATTGAAAAACTCTTACTATTCAAACAATAGCTTACAGAGATTTAATTAATATGTAAATAGTACCTGAGAAAATCCTTTTATGAAATATTCAAAACAGCAAAAAAACCGCTCTCACTAGTGAGCAGTTTTTCAGTTACAATTAAATTTATACGGATTGTTTCTTCATTTCATCTCGATCTTCATTAGAAATAATTTCCCTTAAAATATAAAAATAAATGCGGAACATTTCTTCAATTGCTGCTTCTATTTCTTCATTTTCACTGTTTTTTAATCTCTTTTTTAATGCATCATAAACAGATTGTTTATTGTGTCCACGCATTGCGATAATAAAGGGAAAACCGAATTTCTTTATATATTTATTATGATAAGCGATGAATTTTTTATATTCTCTAGATGTTAAAGATTTAAATCCCGATTGCTTGCTTACATGATTGTAAGGGTTTTGACCTAGAATTGTTTCAATAAAATCCGGAAGAGTTTGAAGTAGTGCAACTCTTTCTTCAATTGTATATTTTTTTACACGTTTTTTCATTGCATGATGAAGAAATTGATAAGAGGGAAAAGGTCTTAATTCGGATACCTGTTCGGCAATTGAATGCTCAAAAATCCAACGAAAAGTTGAAACAAATTCCTCACGTGTAAGCACATTCGCATCATGAATTGTCATCACTGGATATCACTCTCCATTAAAGATTTTTATCTTACTGAATTTCTTCTTTTTTGTTTACCATCTCTCTGTAACGTTGAACAGCTCTAATGATTCCTGTGTAACCAGTACACCGACAAAGGTTGCCTGATAAATGTTCAAAAACATCCTCATCTGTTGGCTGTTGATTTTGCTCTAACAAATCCTTTAGCGCTATAATCATTCCTGGAGTACAATATCCACATTGAAGTCCACCTTCTTCAAGAAATGCCTGCTGAATTGGATGAAGTGATTGATGTGATACATGTTCAATTGTTTCTATTGTTGAAAGATGTATCTGATAGGCCATGACTAAGCAAGAATTTACAACTTTTCCATTCAGTAATACGGAGCATGCTCCGCACCTTCCGATTTCACAAGATATTTTGGTGCCTGTTAATTGTAAATCTGTTCTTAAAATATCGACTAACCGATAAGTTGGCGGTACGGTTAAATGATACGGTTGACCATTTAATTCAAAAGATAGATCTATTTTATTTTCCACTTTTGCCTTTTTCATTGACGCACCTCCTACTACTTTTCGACAAAGGTTTTAATCGTTAATGCATTTAAAACTTCCTCAGAAGAAACTGGGAGATTCTTCACCCATAATCCACATGCATCATGAATAGCAGCAGTTACAGCAGGTGCAATTGCAACAGTACCAATTTCACCAACACCTCTTGGGCCAAATACATCTCCCTCCATTAAAGACTCGTCAACAAACACCTTCATTTCTTTTGGAATATCTTTAATGGTTGGAATGAGATACGAATCAAGATTTTGTGTATGATAGCGGCCATTTTCCATCACTGAATCTTCATTTATTGTAAAACCAAGACCCATAACTGCCCCGCCTTCAATCTGTCCTAAATAACCTAGTGGATTCACTACTGGCCCTGCAGCCACACAATGGTCCATTTTTGTTACCTTTACCCTACCTGTCAGTTGGTCGATTTCCACCTCAGCTGCAACTGCGGCAAAGGAGTATAAATAATGTCCCCCTATTACTGCATCTGGGGTGGTTGGAAAATGAAATTGCGTATGAAAAATGGGAAGTTTATCAGATAAATAGTTTGCTAAATCGTAATAACTGATAATAAGTTGATCAATTTTTCCTTTCCGCCAAATTCCTTTTCCCCCTAAATACAGAAGATCACGCGTCGTATCTGTGTAAGAGGCTGCCTCATCTAATATTTTATTTAAAAACGGTTCTTTTAGCTTTTGGATGCCATTCCAAATCATATTTGTTGAACGAGATGCTGTTGAGGAACCTGAAGAAGGAACGAGATCTGTGTCACCTATCACAATCTTTAAATCTTCTTTTCTACACCCTAAAGCTTCCATCATCATAATTTCGATTGAAGCCAATAATCCTTGGCCAAATTCTTCAAATCCGAAAGCAATTTCAATTTTCCCATCCTTGGTTAAAGAAATGCGAGAACCTGAAGGATCAGGTCGACCAAAGCCAAGACCCCCTCCATGCATAGTGATTGCCACGCCTCTACCTTTCACATTTAGAGGCTCTGTTTTTAAAGGCTGCGTTAATATTGGAGATTTTTTAATCATATTTAAAACACTTCTGGCTCCATCATTCTTTACTATTCGTTGTCCTAGCGGCCCGGGATCATCTGCTTTTCTAAGATTTTGTTCTCTAAATACTAATGGATCAATTTGTAACAACTCAGCTAGTCTATCGATTTGTGACTCTAATGCAAAGGTAACTTGGTTCCCTCCGAATCCACGATATTCACCTGAAACTCCATTATTTGTAAACACAGAGACCCCTTCAATATCAACATATGGAATGATATAAGGACCGGTTGAATGCTCAACTGCGAAGTCTAAAACAGCTGGTCCAAGTGTTGCATATGCCCCTGTGTCTGCAACAATTCGAACAATGTGTCCTACTAGTTTTCCTTCTTCGTTCGCCCCTGTTGTCATGGTCATCTTCATAGGATGTCGTTTAATACCCGCTCTTACTGATTCCGTTCTCTTATTATGGAGCTTTACAGGTTTTTTTGTTTTAATAGCTAACAAAGCCGCATATGGTTGGATATTTAACTCATCTTTCCCACCGAATGAACCACCAATTGGACTTGATATCACTCGGATAGAACTTTCAGGTATAGATAAGATTCTAGCTAGCTGCATCCGGTCCTTAAAACCGTGTTGTGTTGCTGCATAAACCGTTAATTTACCATCATTCTCTGGAACAACAACTCCTCCCTCTGTTTCCATATATGCATGCATTTGTCTTGGTGTTTCATAGGTTTCCTCAACAATGTAAGGACATTTTTTGAGTTCATCTAAAACATATTCACTGTTCTTGTACCCTGCACGATGTAAGATATTTCCAGAAGGGTGTAATTTCATTTGTGAACTTAAAGCTTTGTCAGGACTATCAATTACCTCAAGTGGTTCATATTCAACAAGAATGAGTGAAAGTGCCTTTATAGCAATTTCCTCATTAACCGCTGCAACTGCAGCAACTGCATCACCTACGTAGCGGACAGTGTCTTCGCACAAAACTGGCTGATCAGGAAATATTAATCCAAAACGGTTCATCCCTGGAACATCTTTATATGTGATGATCGCTTCAACTCCCTCAAGTTGTTCTGCTTCAGTTGTGTTAATGGAGTGAATTTTTGCATGTGGAAATGAACTTCTTAACACTTTCCCAATTAACATATTTGGGAAGCAATAATCAGTTAAATATTTTAGCGAGCCTGTTACTTTATCATGGCCATCAGGACGGATTCTCCACTTACATTTGTACTCGTTTTTATTTAACTCCTTCATCCCTTATTCCTCCCTTAGGATGGTTTCTAATTTTTCTGAAAGAATGTTTGCTGTAACCTTCTTCCGATACGACTCTGTTACAAAGGCATCCGAATATGAGTGAAATTCTTCTAAAATTGTTTTGTATATGATTTCTCTTGTTATGTGAGATCCACTGCCGGTTAAGAGCTGTTCAAGTTTTTGGAATCTAATAGGAAAATGTGTTCCTCCTCCGACAGCTATGCGAACAAATGAAAATTCATTATGATCACACTTGCTAAAACAACAACTTACCGTTACTAAAGATGCTGTAAAGGCTTCTCTTCTTCCAACCTTTCGATAAAAGCTTTTTGTTTTATTAGCTTGAAGAGGAATTAAAATTTCAAGAAGCAAAAAAGGGTATGATTCTTTTTCTTTTAACCAGGTTGCTAAATCAATCATATATATCTGGTCTTTTAGCACTATTTTCACCTTTGCATCTAACACAAGAAGGGCTGGAATGCTGTCACCAATTCCACTTGCTACATTTCCTCCTATTGTTGCACGATTCCGAACAGCAGGTGCAGCTATGTTTCTACAAGCTTCAGTTAATAATGGACAGTGTTCTACTATCTCAGGATGCTTGATACACTCTGCAATCGTGGTAAGTGCACCGATTGCTAAAATATTCTCGTCATTTATTTTTTCATATCTAACTTTTTTTAATTGTTCAATACAGGAAAGATTAATTAGTCTTGAAGGAAAGGGAACACCTGATTCCCACTGAATTTGATGAAGCGTCCCCCCAGCTACGTACTCACCTTCAAAAAGTACTTTCAGTTTTATAGCATCTTCAACTGATATTGGATGTTCAACGACGATTTCTGATTTCAATGGAGTTGAGTGTTGTTCTACATTCATTCCATCACCTAATTTCATTAAAAATTTTTGTGAACAAAACAGATGAGAATAGCAAACGGAGGTAAAGTAGTTTGAGGTTGATTTAAAACCTAGTGCTTTCTTTGATTAGCTAAGTTGGGGACTTACTATTTGTTTATATGTCTCATACTGTTCAAGTGTATCAATATCTATTAATTGGTTATAATCTATATTTATTTTTAAACCTCTTAACATTCCCGTTTTCAGAAAGCTTCTTGCCCCTTGATCACCGTTTATTTTTAATAAAGAATCAAATCCATTCTTTTGAAATAAGATTGGTGGTTTTATGGAAACCCCATCGAAAGAGGCGATAAAATCATGTTCATTTGATGTTCGACTTATTAATTTGTCTATCAATTGTGAAGTAATAAACGGTTGGTCCGCTAAAAAAATGATAACGGCATCTGCTCCTACTTGCTTTGCTCTTTGAATACCTGTTCGAAGTGAATATGATTGACCGAGATGTGCTTGCAAGCTGATAATTTGTTCCCAATGAATAGAATTAGTAAGATAGGGTTCAATCGTTCGAAGCCAGGTTGGTTGAAAGTCTTTTGTGACAATAACTAAATGATTAAGCTTTGATTTAACAATTTCCTTTAATGCCATCGTTCCAAGGGGACCTCCCGCTAAAGGCAATGATAATTTACAAGTACCCATACGTGAGCTGTGACCTGCTGCCAAGTAAATGCCCACGATGTTTTCGTTATACATTTACACACCTCCTTGTTTTCTGTTTTATTAATTCAGCAACAATGCTAACAGCAATTTCATGTGGTCCTTCAGCCCCTATTGATAAACCAGCAGGTGAATGTACCCAATCTTGAACCTTTTTTCCTTGTAGCAACCTTTGCGCTCGATCTTTCGAGCCTAAAATTCCTAAGTATGATAGTTGTTTTTTTAGTAAGTCCTTCACTAACTCGAGATCTTTTTGAAAGTGATGTGTCATTAACACAATTGAGTCTAAGGTTGTAAACGTATAGCTAGACAAAAATTCTTCAGGAGATAAAACAACGGTTTCGGTTGCTTGAGGAAAATAATCTTTGTGACAATAGGCTGGTCTCCAATCTGCAACAATGACTCCATAGCCTGATTGTTGAGCAAGTTGTGCAAGAGGTCTAGCATCAGCTCCTGCTCCATAGATAAATAGTCTAGGTCTTGCTTGAATTTCTTGTTTAAAATGGAGATAGTCATCCTCCATTCTCATTGTTTTTGAATGCCATTTCTCTTTTTTTGGAAAAACTCCTTTCCATTGTCCAAAATACTCAGCATTTTCTGTATAAAAGAGATAGCCGCAAACATCACCTTCAAGAGATAGTTGTTTAATGTATGTGACGGATATACCGTGATTAACAAGCTCTCTTACTTTTTTTAAGTGCGACAACAATTGTGGGGTTATTGATTCTATTAACACTTCTATTGTCCCGTTACATCCAACCCCCTGTCCCCAAGACAAGTCATCTTCTGCTGTTAAATCATACGTAATCAATTCAGAGCTCTTCTTATGAAAATAATCTTTACATCTTTCTTGTAAATCTTCTTCCAAGCACCCTCCACTTAACAATCCTGTTTGAACTCCATCTTCATGAAAAAGCATAGTGGATCCAGCCTTTTTATACGAAGAGCCATCCACATTAACAATCGTTGCTAAAACCATTTCCTGTGAGGATTCTGAAATGGTGTCGAGGATTTCATAAATGTCGGTACCCATCCTGCTCCTCCCTCTCTATTAAATCATCGTATCCACTCTTGATATTCTTCGTACTAATCGCTGAATAGAAGAATTTGCTTCTTTTAGTACAGTAGATTTATCAATTGTTAGTAAACGTTGATCTTCCATCACAATTTTCCCATTAATGATCGTTGTTTCTACATCTGCTCTTGTTGCAGAGTAGACAATTCTTGAAATAGGATCAACCTCTGTTGAAGGATACGTATGAAAATCATTTAAGTCTAATATCACAACATCAGCTTTTTTGCCGACTTCTAAGCTACCAATCTCCTTTTCCATTCCCATTGCAGCTGCTCCACCCATCGTTGCCATTTTGAACACTTTTTTGGCATCCATTGCCGTCGGACCATGGTCTGGCTTTTGAATAAGTGCAGTTAGCCTCATTTCATTGAACATATCAAGATTATTGTTACAAGGTGCACCATCAGCACCAATACTAAGAAATACTCCTTGATCATGCATCTCCGGAGTATTTGCCACTCCAGAAGCAAGCTTTAAGTTTGAGCCAGGACAATGACTTACCTTTACTCCTCTATCACGAATAATTCTTTTCTCTTGTTCATCAAGCCATATACAATGAGCTAACAATAGCCTAGAATTTGCTAAGCCAATATGATCCAAATAAACAACATTTCTCATTCCTCGCTCACGTTCAACAAGTTCTATTTCAGTTTGATTTTCTGATGCATGTGTGTGTACCAGTACTTGATACTGTTGAGAGAGATCCCGTACTTGCACTAACATCTTTTCTGAACATGAGATAACAAACCGTGGTGAAAATGCGTAATGAATACGACCATTATCAAAGAGATGCCATTTTTCTAACAAATCAACACTTTCTTGTATGGAAGAACTAGTATTCTCTAATAAAATCGATGGAACATTTGCTCCTTGATCCATCATAACTTTACCAGCTATAGCCCTAATTCCACTTTCAGCTATAGCTTGAAAAGCATAATCTGTATGCCTAACTGTTTCCATATCGATTATCGATGTTGTTCCGCTTCTAATTAATTCTCCTAAACCGAGCATTGCTGAATAGTAAATGGATTCCTCGTCATGCGCAGCTTCAAGAGGCCAGATCTTTTTGGACAGCCAGTCTAATAGCTCTAGATCATCACCTTGCCCGCGAAACAGTGTTTGACAAAGATGAATATGACTTTGAATTAATCCAGGAATAACCGTCTTCCCAGTTGCATCAATAATCTTATCCGGAGTCACATTCTCAATTTGATCCTTTATTGCAACAATTCGATCATCTCTTATTAAAAGATCACCGTGTAAAATTTCACTTTTTTCATTCATCGTTATGATTTCAGCGTTTTTAATTAAAATTTCCACTAAGTTCCGCCTCCTATGCTACCCGACAAACCCAATATCTCGTTACTAAATCTGACAATCATTAAAGTAATAACCTGGTTTTCTAGAGAAACATTCATTCTCTTCTGCTGAATTAGCTAAATTATATCCTCAATTGTAAATTATTGTTACATTTATGTGAGAAATTCTCACAGAGAGTTTTAAATAAGAGTATTTTTATTTTTCAGCTGAAATAAAAAAAGAGTTGCCTACATGATTGTAAGCAACCCTTATATTTAAACAGTAACATTTAAAATAAATTCATCTACTACCTTTGCGACTCCATCATTCATATTCGTATCTGCAACAAAATTTGCCAGATCTTTTATTTCTTGAGGAGCATTTCCCATGGCAACTCCAAGGCCTGCAAACTCAATCATGGATATATCATTATAACTGTCACCAATAGCAATAACTTCTTCCTGTTTAATGCCACATCTTTGAATTAGTTGATTTAAGCTCGTTCCCTTTGTAACACCTTTTTCAGTAAACTCCAGGAAATACGGCTTTGAGCGCATAATTGAAAAATGTTCGTCTAACTCTTCTTGTAACTTCTTTTCAACAACCTTAAGTACATCCGGCTCCGCTACCATTAATGTTTTTACTACTGGCACAGTTACTGACTGTACAAAGTCTGATACCATCTTAATAGGTAATCCGGTTAAAGTAGATTCTTTTTTCGTGAAAGGATTTTCATCCATCGTAATAATTTCATCACCTATATATGTATGAATAAATACATTTTCACGACGGCTTATATCAAACAATTGATGAACAGACTCTGCACTTAATGTACTGCTGAACATTTCTTCATTTGATGAGCAATTTATGATTTTCCCACCATTAAAAGATAGAATATAGCTTCCAAACTTATGTAGCAGCAATTCATTTGCATAGTCTCTCATTCCAAAAGTAGGACGACCTGATGCTAAAACCACCTTTACACCTTGTTCTTGCGCTTTCATTAATGCCTCTTTTGTACGAGATGATATTGTATGATCGTCACATAACAACGTATCATCCAAATCTAATACAATCATTTTATATGTCATGTTTTAAGTCCTTTCTATAGATAGATCACTATATTCATATCCTACTATAAATAGAAGCTTAAAGGAAAGAAACATTCCGGAATTCAAAATATTGCTTTATTAATTATTTAAAATTTCTATCATTCTGATCGACAAATAAAAAACTGGTTTGTGAAACGAGGCCACTGAAAAAGTCC
>NZ_NUMC01000042.1:0-43969 GCF_002577655.1 Bacillus sp. AFS040349
GACTTTTTCAGTGGCCTCGATCTAAGATCGACAGCCTTTTTTTAACATTATAAATCAACCAGTATTACGTAATCCAGCTGCAATTCCACTTATTGTTAATAACACTTCCGTTAAGAGCTCTTCATTTGGTTCTTCTTGTTTACGAAGTTCCTTAATGAGTTCTACTTGTAGGAAATTCAATGGATCTACATATGGATTTCTTCGGTGTACAGATTCTTTAATATTTGGTGTATGATCTAGTAGCTCATCATCACCTGTAATTTGAAGAAGAATCGTTTTAGTTTTTTCAAATTCTTCAACGATATTACCGAAAATACGGTCAGCAATTTCCTTATCATTAACTAAAGATGTATATTCTTTAGCTGTTGTGATATCTGCCTTCATTAGAGCCATTTGCAGATTATCAATTGTAGAACGGAAGAAAGTCCATTCCTTGTACATACGTTGCAGAAGCTTTAAGTTATCTTCACTTTCTGAAGCAAAGCTTTCTAAACCTGTACCTGCTGCATACCACGCTGGTAATAATTGACGACTTTGTGTCCATGCAAAAACCCAAGGAATTGCACGTAAGTCTTCAAAACGATTACGGTTTTTACGTTTCATCGGACGTGAACCAATATTCAATTCAGCTAGTTCATTTAATGGTGTTGCTTCTGTAAAGTACGTTAGGAAATCTGGATCTTGGAAAACAAGTGATTGATACTTTTTAAGAGAAACATTTGAAATTTCTTCCATTGCATCTTCCCAAACTTTTTCACGTAAATGTTGTTGCTCTGAATTCTTTGAAAGATTAACAGATGCCTCAAGTAATGTAGATGTTGCTTGTTCTAGGCTTCGGTAAGCAATATCCTCAATAAGATAGCGAGAAGAAAGCACTTCACCTTGTTCAGTTATCTTCACACCATCTCCTAGTGTTTCAGCAGGCTGAGAAAGAATACTGCGGTTTAATGGACCGCCTCCACGACCTAGTGATCCACCACGTCCATGGAAGAATTTCAAGCCAATCTGATAACTCTTTGCCATATCATGAATTTCGAGCTGAGCTTTGTAAAGCTTCCAGTTTGCTGTAACCGTTCCACCATCTTTACTTCCATCAGAATAACCAAGCATGATTTCTTGGGAATCTCCATGAATTTTTAGGTGGTTACGGTAAACATCCATATTAAATAATGTTTCCATAATTTTTGGACCAGCAATTAAGTCATCTACTGTTTCCAGAAGTGGAGCAACATTTAAATGACTTTCCACTGTACCATCAGCATGAAGACGGTAAATACCTGCTTCTTTTGCAAGTACCAATACTTCAAGCAAATCACTTGCAGATTGAGTCATACTGATAAGATAAACAAGAATTGATTTTTTCCCAAATGTATCATGTGCCTTTTTGATCATTGTGAAAACTTTAATCATTTCTTGCGTTTCTTTTGAGTAATCTTCATTTAATAATAAAACAGGACGAGGATCTTTTAATACACTCTCTAATGTTTTAATTTTTTCTTCTTCACTAAGAGCTGAATAATCGTCTGTAACTTTTACTTTACGTAATATTTCTGTAATTGCTGCTTCGTGCTCCCCACTGTGGTTACGAATATCAAGTGTAGCTAAATGGAAACCGAACAGTTGTACTTGACGAATAAATTTTTTCAACATCTTTAATTCACGTTTTGCAGGCTGATGTGTATCTACACTACGTTGAATAAGATATAAATCCTCTAGTAATTCATCAGACGCTTTGTATCCGATATCTGATTTTCCTACTTCTTCAAGGCGCGCTAATATAATGGCAATTTTTCGACGATATACTTCTGTTTCAACAGGCCATTTTTTATCATTTGATAAGTATGCTTGTTCTTCTTTCTCTACATTTGAAAGAAGTTCTTCACTAACTTGGACCCGTGTACTTGAGTGACTAAAGCGTTTCATTACTTCTATTAATGATTCTTTATATTTCTTTAGAACTAATTCACGATGACTTTCTAATGTTTCCCAAGTCACTTCAGGTGTAACATTTGGGTTACCATCACGGTCTCCACCGATCCATGATCCAAAGCGAAGGAAGTTCGGCACATCCCAGTTATGTCCTGGGAATTGTTCAGAAAGACCTTCTTCCAGATCTTGATGAATCTCTGGAAGTACATCAAAAAATGTTTGTTCAAAATAATATAAGCCGTTACGTACTTCATCCATTACTGTTGGTTTACGATGACGAAGTTCGTCTGTTTGCCAGAGAATTGTTACTTCATTTAATAAGCTATCCTCAAGCTGTTTACGTTCTTTATTAGTAAGCATATTATTATCTAAGCTCTTCAGAATATTACCAATTCGCTTTTGAATTTCAATAACCGAGCGC
Source organism: Bacillus sp. AFS040349 (assembly GCF_002577655.1). NCBI lineage: Bacteria > Bacillati > Bacillota > Bacilli > Caryophanales > Bacillaceae > Bacillus > Bacillus sp. AFS040349. The sequence goes on from NZ_NUMC01000042.1 coordinate 2,351, forward strand.
TTTGTTGCTTCTGTTGGATGCGCTGTTATGATTAACTCTAATGATAACGTGTTCAATACATTTTGAATGGTATTCTCATCAATTTCATTATCTTTTAACGATAAAATGGCACTTTCAATTGATGCTGGTTGAACAACATGATCATCTTGGAGCTGATATTCACGACGGCGACGAATTCGGTGATTAGATTCTGCGGCATTAATTAGATGGAAATAAATTGAAAAGGCACGAATAACTTGTTTTCGCATAGGTGCATCCAGGTTTAAAATTTCTTCCTTTAGTTCCTTATATGTTTGCTCGTCAAAGTTATTTCGAAGCGATTTCGCCATCATCCTTAACTTTTCAACTTTATCAAGTAGCTCCGTTCCCCCATGATGAACAATAATTTCTCCTAGAATATGTCCTAGTGATTTCACATCACGACGTAACGGAAGACTGCTGTCATTTATTTCAGTTCTTGCTGTCATTATGTCACCTTCCCTTAGAATTTATTATTCTATTAAATATTAAGATAATTCTATCATATCATCTTTTTAATGGAATTTCATTAAAAATGTTTGAAATTGATATCTATATGAGATTAATCATATGTTTTTGATCTTATTTTCATATCATTGGCAGAAAGAAAGCGCCTTCTATTAGTATATGTCATTTTTTGTCGATTGGTAAGAATATATTTTTCATTCATAAAACACTTAACATGATGATATGATGTTAAGCATTTTTTGTTGGTTCGTTTTTTCCATTGTATGGTGAACTAAAAAGTTCTCGTATACCTCTCTAAAACAACTTGGTCTGAACAAATTTGCAGCATGACCAGCATGCCTTATTTCCTTATAAATCACGTGGGGAATAATACTTTTCAATTCAGTTAACGTGGATTTATATAAACTATCATGCTCACCCATTACCCATAACACCGGGATCGAAAAACCTGCTAATTGGCTTCTCAAGTCATAATTCAGGCGATGCCCTATAGCATTTCTTAAAATTTGATCATCTAACTTTAACCCGAACTTATAGTAGATTTTTTTAGAAATAGCTGAATAAGGATCTAGTATGCTTTCTTTAGGGTAAAGATCATTAGAATATTTTTTCAGCCATGTATCGTAATCTTCATTACGAGTTTCCCAATAAAATCGAAGAACATCTAATAGCCTGGAAGGTGCATTATAATGTCCACCTATAAAGCACAAGCTTTTCACTCGCTTTTTCCATTTGTTTGCAAATATAGCACTTGGATAACAACTATAGCTTAAGGAACAAATATGGGCTTCCTTTATGCCATTTTGATTATAAAATTCTTCTAATTGTTTTACTAAATTATCCAAAGTAAAATGAACATGTTTTCCTATATGTTCTCCATGACCAAGTAAATCATATGTATAAGTATGATAATCCTGATTAAAGTACTCTATTTGTTTCTTAAATGCACGCTTTGTGCCAGTTAAGCCATGGATAAAGATGATACTTTCCCGCATAAAACACCTCCAAAACAACATTTAGAAAAAGTGGGTACTTAAATTTTAATATATGAATGTAAAGAATAAGTAAGTGACCAGTTAAAATATTGTAAGGAAAAAAATTATAGTCAGCCCCTTTCCGGAGCTGACTATTTGTTATTCTATTTTTTCTAATAAAATGGTAACTTTAAACAAATCACCATCAACATCAATATCTAAATGTCCTTCATGTAAATCTATAATCGATTTGGCAATAGCAAGTCCTAATCCAGATCCATCTGTATGACGTGAAGTATCTCCTCGCTTAAAACGTTCAAATAATTCATCCACATCATCACTAAGCTCATATTTTGAGATGTTTTTAAAGCTAATGGTGATTTGACTATTAGCTTCTTTTATACCTATATAAGCACGAGTATGCTCAAGCGAATATTTAAGAATGTTACCAATTAAGTTATCAAATACCCTCCATAACTTTTGTCCGTCGATAAAAGCATAAACAGGTGAATCTGGATTTGAAATTCTAAAATGGATTGTAGACGCCTGGATTGTTTCATTATATTCTGCCAATGATTGTTGAAGAAGTTGAACAATATCCACCTTCGTTTTTGATAGTTCAATATTGCCACTTGCCATTTTCGATGCTTCAAATAAATCGTCAATTAACACTTTTAACCTTTTAGATTTCCGGTCAATGATTTCAATATATGTGCTACGTTCATCTTCAGTTAACTCTGGATTTTTTAACAACTCTGAATACGTAATGATGGAAGTTAGAGGTGTTCTCAAATCATGACTAACATTTGTAATTAGTTCCGTTTTTAACCTCTCACTTTTCGCTTGCGCTTTTTGTGATGTTTTCACTCCATGCTTCATTGTATTTATATCTTCCGCTAATTTTGCAAGTACAGATTTCCCAGCCACTTTTAAATCTGGTTCAAATTGACCAGAAGCAAGAGCACGTGCATTGCGGGTAATTTTATTAAAATATCCAACTTTTCTTACGATCATAATAAAAACAGGAATACCAATAATGAAAAATGCTGGAACATATGCAATCATAAATTCAGGTTCAATAAAAATCGGACCTGCTCCAAGACCAAACAGATAAACAAACCCTAAAAGAAGTAATACTTGAGTTCCAACTCGACGGTTATAAAAAGCTTCTTTTACAATTTTTAAAAGTCTCCCAGTCATTGTTTTTCTTAGGATTTCTCTGTTTTTAGATAAATCTTTTACAATTGGAAATAAGAAAATCAATTGGATAATTGTTAACCCAAGAAATACACTCATGATAAAGAGTTGATTTAATACATCTCTAAACGTGTAATAGTTGTATAAATTTGGAAAGTCTGTAATAAATACTAGTGAAATTATTACTGTGATTCCTGAGAGAGTAACTGCTAGATCAAGTGGAAGTCTATTATAAGTTTCTCGTAATTTATGAGAACTTATTTTATTTAAAATTTGTATTTTTCTACCTATAAATAAACTAACAAAAAATGCCACAATTGAACCAATTGTATAGATCCAAAATAACTTTCTTTGTTGATCATATTGCTCATATGAAACCATTATGGCATTAGAACTTGAAACTCCTTCTCGAAGACCGATTTTCCCTTCATACAAAGAATTTGCTTGATCTTCAGAAATAAGATCTTCGTATCCATATATAAACGAAAGCTCAGCTATATCTAAATAGCCATTACTTTTTGAAGGAAATTGATCAATATGAAGCATTTTATCTGATGACATATACTTGTCTACTTCTTCTTGATCCTTCGTAGGTAGATTTGTATAAATCTCTCCAGTTGAGGTATTTACCAAGTAATAAGAAAAAGCCTCATCATAAATACGAAAATCCTGCCGGTATGTTGCCAGCTCTTTATAGTACTCATCTACTCTTTGTGCTTTTTCTTTTCTAATTTTTTCTTCAACGTACTCATCACTTTCAAAATTTTTCGTAATGTCCGCTATTTTTGCATCTCTTTCTTTAATATACAAATCTGCTTGATCTTGATTATTATTAGCCTGTGCTTCTTGAATCCTTGATACATATTGTTGCTCTATGCTACTAATCTGATCGGACAATTCACCATACATGAAACGATGCTCATCTATTTCTTCCTTTGATACGGTAATAGCCTTTTTCATATCTTCCTTTGTTTGATAATCTATTTCAAACGCATGTAGATAGCTAACATAAGTGCCCACCGTATCTTTATATTGCGAGGTTTTAAAGTAGCTTGTTTTCATATAGTCTTGATCATTTAATAGTGCTGTTAATACACCACTTACTCCATAAGTAAATAAAACAAGCCATAAGATTAGGATGATCCTATTTTTCCATCTTGTATCCAATGCCCCATACCACCTTTAAATATCTAGGATTTTTAGGGTCGATTTCGATTTTTTCTCTAATTTTACGAATATGCACAGCCACGGTATTTTCCGCATTATAGCAAGGCTCCTGCCATACCTTTTCATAAATTTCAGAAATAGAAAACACTCGACCTGCGTTTACCATTAATAGTTCCACAATTTTATATTCAATTGGAGTTAATTTTACTGCTTCTCCATTTACCGTCACTTCTTTTGCTTCTTGATCGATCATTAAACCATTAAGATCAATTAATTGATTTCTTCCTTCAAAATGACCTAGTTTTACATATCTTCTAAGCTGTGATTTCACTCTTGCAATAAGTTCGAGAGGATTAAATGGCTTTGTAACATAGTCGTCAGCCCCTACCTGTAATCCTAAGATCTTGTCAGTGTCCTCACTTTTAGCACTTAAAATAATAATTGGGATATTTTTCTTTTCACGTATTTTAAAAGTCGCAGAAATTCCATCCATTCTCGGCATCATAATGTCTAAAACAATTAAATGAACTTCGTTTTCCTGTAAACACTCAATTGCCTCAACGCCATCCTTTGCCAATAACACAGTCATGCCTTCATTTCTCAAGTATATTTCAATTGCTTCACGTATTTCTTTATCATCATCTACTACTAAAACGGTATAATTATTCATCATTCTTTCCTCCTTTCCAAAGTATACCATGCGCTATCTGCTAAGGATGAACTCAGTATAAACAAAAGTTCTTAAATTAAAGGTAGGGAAAATATGAAGAAATTCTTAAGAATTTAAGCTATGTTTAAGTTGTTTAGCGTGAAAACGAGAATCCTCTACCGGAGGGTGAAAGAGAACACAAAAGAAAGGCACAAGAAAAAACCTCCATACTATGTATGAAGGCTCCTCAAGTTTTTCATATAGAAAGTATCAGGGGGGATACTGTCTTTTGCTATATACCCGACTAAAAACATGTTAAACCTAAAAATTTTAATTTTTTTATTTTTATTTTTAATTTCCTGGTTTTCATTGACATTTCACCTAAAAACAGAGAAAATGAACGCGTGTACATAATGTTTACAGGGGGTGAATAAATTAGCTAATAGAAAAGATGTTGCAAGGCTAGCAGGTGTTTCTGAGGCCACGGTTTCACGGGTCTTTAACAACATAGCTCCATTGCGAGAAGAAACTAAGCAAAAAGTATTGCAAGCTGCAAAAGAGCTTCATTATTATCCTAACGTAATCGCACAAAACTTTGCTAAAGGTAAAAGCAACAATATTGGAGTGATTGTACCTTATCTACCTAAGGTCAACTTAATGTCTACCCACTATTTTTCAGAGCTAGTTAGTGGAATTGGTGCAAAACTAGGAGAATCTGGTTATGGATTGTTACTATTATTTCAAACTCCTGATCAACCAAAAGATTATGTTCAGCTTTTTCAATCTCAGCGAGTAGATGGCTGCATTATTCTAGGAGCTAAAAATACTCCGAATGAAATAAAGGCACTTGAAGATCTACATCAACAACAATTGCCATATTGTTTAATTAATCAAACTTTTTCAGAACATACCTTTCACTTTATTGATGGAGATCATGTAGATGGAAGTTATCAAGCAACAACTTCTTTACTTAATAAAGGTTTTGAAAGAATTATCTTCTTAAATGGTCCAAAAGAGTTTTCAAATAGTATCGATCGACTTGTAGGCTATAGGAAAGCATTACAACATAAAGGCATACCATTTAGTAATGATCTTATTTTTGAAGGAAATTATAGCCGAAAAAGCGGCTATATGGTAGCTGAGCAAATTCACTCTTTCCTGCATACATCAAAAGCGATTTTTGCAGCAAATGACCGAATGGCTATTGGACTTATGCAAGGTTTGAATGAACGAGGTTTGCTCGCTTCACAGGATTATTTCATTATCGGCTATGATAACTCAGAAATATCGAGAATGACTTCTCCACCATTAAGTACTGTAAATGTACCTTTATATGAAATGGGGCAAATGGCTGCTGAAAAGGTACTCAACTGTATTTCGCACGGTGACAACAAAAATACTAGCCTAAGACTGCCTGTCACTTTAATTGAAAGACAATCCTCACGCAAAAACTAGTGTCATATAAACCTATGCTCCTTCTTTCACCTCAGAAATGACACTAAACGTTATCAAACGAAGTAACTTGTTTTCTACCAAACTTTAAAAAAGGGGAAATATTATGGAGACAATAAAAGTTGGGATGATTGGTTACAAGTTTATGGGGAAGGCACATAGTCATGCTTATCGTGATCTTCCTCTTTTCTTTCCAAACAGTATGCAACCTGAAATGAAAGTAATTTGTGGACGCAATCCAGAAGGTATTGCACAAGCTGCAAAACAATTCGGTTGGGAGGAATACTCAACAGACTGGAAAACTCTTATTGAACGAAGCGATCTTGATTTAATAGATATTAATGCTCCTAGTGATGTACATAAAGAAATAACCATTGCAGCAGCTAGAGCAGGAAAACATGTTTTCTGTGAAAAACCGTTAGCGCTTACATTGAAGGATTCACGTGAAATGCTTGAGGTTGTTGAAGCAGCAGGTGTTAAGCATATGGTCGGCTTTAATTATCGATTTGCTCCAGCTGTTATGCTGGCAAAAAAATTAATAGCGGAAGGAAAATTAGGTGATATCTATCATTATCGCGCATGGTTTTTACAAGATTGGCTGGTTGACCCTAACTTCCCTCTTGCCTGGAGACTTCAAAAAGATATAGCCGGCTCAGGTTCGCATGGAGATTTAGGAGCACACTTAATTGACTTAGCTCACTATCTAATTGGTGATATGACAGAGGTAATTGGGATGAGCGAAACATTTATTAAAGAAAGACCTCTCCCAACAAACACAACAGGGCTTTCATCAGGTGGTCAAACTCAAGAAGAGAAAGGAAAGGTCACGGTTGATGATGCTACTTTGTTTATGACGCGTTTTGCAAATGGAGCATTAGGTAGCTTTGAAGCTACTCGTTACGGCACAGGTCATCGCTGTACAAATTCCTTTGAGATTAATGGAAGCAAGGGTAGCGTCATCTTTGATTTTGAACGAATGAATGAATTACAAGTCTACTTCACTGAAGACAGAGATGATGTTCAGGGCTTCCGACGTGTGTTAGCAACAGACCCTTCACATGCTTATGCAGAAAACTGGTGGCCGCCTGGACATACAATTGGTTATGAGCACACATTTATCCATGAAATAGTAGAGCTAATGGATGCGATTAAGGGAGACCGTCAGCCTGTTCCAAATTTTCACGATGGTGTGAAATGTCAACAAGTTCTAGAGGCTGTTGATTTATCTATTGAAAAACGACAATGGATAACTGTTTCGGAAGTTTAATAGAGAGGAGAAAAAAGAATGAGTGATAAAAACGCATTAATCGTTTGGGGAGGCTGGGACGGACATGAACCTGAGCAAGTTGCTCAAATTTTCAAATCTATTCTCGAAGAAGAAAACTTCTCTGTAGAAGTATCTTCCTCCCTTGAATCTTACGCAGATCCAGAAAAATTAAAATCCTTTGACCTAATCGTTCCACACTGGACAATGGGTGAAATAGATAAGAAATATGTTTTCAATATTTCAGATGCTGTAGTAAACGGTGTTGGCTTAGCCGGATGTCATGGAAGAATGTGTGATTCTTTTCGCAATAATGTTGACTGGCAGTTTATGACCGGTGGAAATTGGGTTGCACACCCTGGTAATGATGGTGTTGAATATATGGTCAATATCAAGCATTCGACAAGTCCTCTTTTAGAAGGTCTATCTGATTTTAAGGTAGTAAGTGAACAATATTATCTTCATGTAGACCCTGCTGTTGAAGTACTGGCTACAACACGTTTTCCAGTTGTTGATGGTCCTCACGCAACAAACAAAGCAGTAGATATGCCTGTTGTATGGACAAAGCGTTGGGGACATGGAAATGTTTTTTATAATTCATTAGGTCATAAAGCTAATATAATTTCCATGCCAGAGGTTACTCATATCATGAGGAAAGGTTTCTTATGGGCAGCAAACGGCAAAAAACGTGCTGAAGAACTAGTTTTATCTAGTAATGAAAACAGTCGTAATTACACTGGAATGGGTGACAGTCAGTAGATTTAATAATTTCTGGAGGGTCTCTAAATGAAAAAGCTAAAAATAGGAATAATTGGCTGTGGAAATATTAGCTCCATTTACATGGAAAACTGTCAAAAGTTCGAACATCTTGACCTTGTTGCCTGTGCTGATCTAGATTTGGAACGCGCCAAATCACAAGCAACAAAATTCGGAATCCCCCATGCTTATTCTGTTCAAGAGTTACTTGATGACTCTGAGATACAATTAGTTATAAACTTAACGATCCCGAAAGCCCATGCCTTAGTCTGTATTAAAGTACTCGAGGCTGGCAAGCATGTTTATACAGAAAAACCACTTAGCATAACTCGTGAAGAAGGTAAGCAAATTTTAGAAACCGCAAAGAAGAACAATCTCTTTGTTGGAAGTGCACCTGATACTTTTTTAGGAGGCGGCATTCAAACAAGCATCTCTCTTATTGAGAAAGGAGAAATTGGAACGCCAATTGGAGCCTCCGCCTTTATGATAAGCCGTGGCCACGAACACTGGCATCCAGATCCTGGGTTTTACTATGAAATTGGAGGTGGCCCAATGTTTGACATGGGGCCGTACTATATAACTACATTGGTATCTCTTTTAGGACCAATTGAACGGCTTTCAGGTTCAGCCCGTATTAGCTATTCCGAACGAATCATAACAAGTGAACCAAAATCAGGTGAAAAGCTTACAGTCAAAACACCAACTCATATTTCCGGTGTTTTAGATTTTGCGTCTGGTGCTGTAGCAACTCTTACGACAAGTTTTGATGCAATGGGCGGCACCTCCCTTCCCCCAATTGAAATATACGGGAGTGAAGGTACCCTACTTGTTCCTGATCCAAATACATTTGGAGGGCCAGTGCGTATTAGAAAACGTGGTGAAAAAGAATTCACTGATGTACCAGTAACATCTGACTATATCAAAAACAGCCGAGGCCTAGGTGTAGCTGACATGGCAAAAGCCATTTTACATGGAGGTAAGTTCCGGGCAAATGGTGATCTAGCTTATCATGTGTTAGAAGCTATGCATGGATTCCACGATTCCTCTAACAGTGGTATTCATTATAAAATGGAAAGCACATGTGAACGGCCTGAATTGTTGGATTTTTAGTGTTATGGTTGTTTAAAACAATGGGACGCTCTGACTGTTCGTTAGAGCGTCCCATTGTTTTTATGAAGACGTTGAAGATGGTGGGGCTTGTTTGTATTTTTTTGGAGGCTGTGACGAGATTGCTTGGAATGTGGTGACGTGACCAACATGCGATTTGACTTGACCACAGGCCTTTTTGACTGGACCAATTGCAGTTTTGACGTGACTCCTCAAATTTGACGCAACCAACACACATTTCAACTTAACCACTAGTTTAAAAACTAAAGAAAGAAGCCCTAAACAGACTTCTTCCACAAAACATATTTAACTTTTCTCCTCTAGCCCCTCTAAATACTCAACAGCTTGAGACAATGTTGCTACTGGCACAACATCTACCTCATAGCCATTCTTCTCCACCTCTGCTATAACCTCTTGTTCATTTCGATCATAGGAAGTTATGTCCTTCGGAGCAAAGAAGATATCAGCTCCGTCTTCATAGGCTGCTGTAATTTTATGAGTGATTCCACCTATTTGACCTACATTTCCGTTATGATCAATTGTTCCAGTTCCGGCAATTTTATAACCTTTAGTTAAATCTTCAGCAATTAGCTGATTAAGAATTTCTAAGGAAAACATAAGACCTGCTGAAGGACCACCAATATCATCACTTTCAATTTCAACCTCTCTAGAAACCGTTGCCGTAAAATCTTCCTCAGGAACAATACCAATTCCTACTTTACTAGTTGATGGGTCCAGTTTCACCATTTCAACTGTTTTCTTTATTTCTTCTCCTCCGCGAGAGATTGTTAATGTAGCTGAATCACCTTCCTTTTTATTTTGTTCTATATACGAAATAAATTCAGTTGCCTCATACATTTTAATGCCATCAATACTTGTGATTACATCTCCTACTTGAAGAGCATTTTTTGCTGGAGAGTCTGTCAATATTGCACTAACAAAAATGCCATGATATTCAATCTTAACCTCTTCTCCAGCTTGCTTAAAACCGGCAACTAACGCATTTTGTTTTGAATTCTTCATCATAAATTCGAGTAATCTATTATACTCCTGATCTGTTAAGTCCCCTTTAACATCCTCTGCCTCTACAATATCAGTATGTGGAGCAACTAGCCCATAAGCCAATATATAAGGATTCATTGCCTTTATTGACAAAATAGTTGTTAAATGGAAGCTTCCGTCTTCCTTTGTGTACCCATCTTCCACCTTAATTTTTGGCTGCAATGCTTCGATCGAACCTGGTTGATATAGGTAGTAAGGTGTTGGAATGAAAGCCACAATAATTAATAAAAGCATGATTAGAAGGGGGATTTTCAAGTTAATCTTTTTATGTTTCACCATATATGTACTCTCCTCAGGTAGTTATGACTTACGTGCCTTAATCGTTATGAATTAATGTTACCCTCATTATATTCTTTTCTCAATTAACTTGCATAAAAAAGAGACCTTCCCTAAGGAATAGTCTCTTCTACATTCAACTTGTTCGACTGTAATCTTTTTTAGCTTGTAAGCTAAATTCCTGCTGAAGTAGGTTTACCTCAAATAATTTTAACGGATCATAAAAGACCTCAGGATTAGATCTCATGTTATCCAAGCTTTCTTTTCCATCTTGGATAATGTTTTCTGTTTCAGCAATCGTATCCTTTACCTCTTGAATTGCACCTTGGAAAAAGGATGAAACATCTTGACTTAAGCCCTTTTCAAATAATTCAAATGGTAAAAATAACTTATTCGCAATAGAGGCTGTTACTTCTTCATATGATTCATTTTCAACATATTTCTTGTATTGATTATAAAGCATATTGTTGCTTTGGTTCATTGTTCCTAATAGCCTGCCAGCACCTTTTAATAACAACTGAGCAGGTTTTTTCTTAAGCATTATGTTTTCTTTTTCAAACTGAATTCGACCTGTCATTCTGTCTAAATCTCTACGCCAATCATCTAATAGCGCAAAATCACACTGTAAAGAAAGCTTATTCTCTTGATAAATATCATTGAACGTTTCACTCATCTCAACTAAGAAAGATTGACTTTCAAGAAATTCATCGTGAGAAGCTGATACCCAGGTATCAAGCTGATTATAAACGGTTGGAAGTAATGTTCCTTCAATATACGTTTGTATTTTTTCATTCATTTTCTCATTTAAGTTTATATGAATTTGTTTAAAGTCACTATCTTCTTTGATATATTCTGAGCTTTCTTTTAACAATTTTGGAATGGTTTCCATCAACTCTGTTTTGCCTTCTTTTAGTAAGGACCTATAAGCGGCAATAATGGCCTCCACTTTTTCATGTTGAAGATCTGTTAGTTTTAAACTCAAGCCTTTTAATCTACCTAAAATATCTTCATTCCATTGAATAGAATAGATAAAGCCTTTTTCCATTTCTTCTCTTTTATGAAGCAATTCAGAGAGAACATTTCGAATTATCGCTAACACATTGGCTGTTCTTTTGTTTGGTTTTTCTTTCATATCAAAAGGATAATATGCGTTTACAAACGTGTTAAGTTTGCTGGATTGCTGACTAAATGGATGTAAAGAAGAATATGGCAGAATATCTGCTTCTGGATATATACTTATCACTTTTCTTTTTATATCATTAATCATTGCTTGTGTATTTGCATCACTTGCAATTAGATCTACCTTGTTTAGGATAAAATGAACTTTTATTTCTGGAGCAAATTTTTTCATTTGACTTAATACATTGTACTCCTCATCTGAAAGAGGATCGGCTCCGTCCAAAACAAAAAATACTCCATCGGCTAATAATAATTTGCTAAAAAATTCATTTCTATAACTGCTGTTTAAAGCTGGTGTATCAATAATTGCACATTGATTTTCGTGTAAAAAGATACATGGTTGCTTTACTTGAAATAAAGAAGCTTCCTCCATCTCCTCAAGCATTTCACGTTGGTTCTCAAGATAACGATGTCCTGTACTTGTAATCTGACTAATAGAAAGTTCGTCATCATCATGGTAAACGACCATAGAAGTTGTTGTACCTTTATACGGTTTTTCACCCAATAATGAGTGCATAAATGTTGTTTTTCCGCTTCCTTCGAATCCTGCAAGTAAAAAATGCTGCTTAATATTCGAATTTAGTAATTCTTCTAACCACCATACAGTTTTATAATCAACAGCAAGAGAATGTCCTTCCGCCCATTTTTTCACTGTTTTAAATAATTGTAGAGCTTGCTGCATTCCACTTTGGTTGTTCTCCACTTCAAAAATAATTGCTTCTGCACGATATATACTATCCTGATTAATATGGCCAGGGAAAATTTCATTCCAGGCTAATACCGTGGCAGCTGGAGTTAACCCATTTTCTCTTGTTGAGAGCTTCAACCAACAAGATAATAGATTAGGCATCATATCTTGAAGAATTTGTAGAAAATAGCGACCATCTGTTAATTCAATAAACGTTTCTTCATAAAGTTGAACAATTGAATTCCACTGAAACTCCTCTTCATGTTGGACAATCATAAACAACTCATTAATTGTATTGATCCATTGAAGATATGACTCTTCATTTCTATAACTATTCCATAATGCATGAGTAAAAGAGATGAAGGAATGTTTATTAACACCATGAATGGAAAGTAAAGCATCTGCAAAAAAATCTGGTGAAAAGTTTTTTGTGTTTCCTGCTTTTACATATGAGGTGATGACTGAAAACCATTCTTCTTTTTCGGTACGAATAAGTTCATCAACAGCTAGTTTAACAGCATTCTCTTCATCTTCATTTTCTTCGTAAAAATCGCGTGCAATTCTTGTTACATTTGGATAATCCGGATCCAGTAAAACAGCTTTTTTAATTGTTTCATATGCATGCTCCGTTTTTCCTCTTTCTTTATAAAGAAAAAAGAGCTTTAAAGCAACCTCACTTTTTAATGTATCTTCACTTGTCTCAATCGAATTATACATATCCTCTGCTGCAGATAATAATCCTAGCTGAGAGTAGGCATCGCCTATATTCATTTTTGCCCAAGGCTCTAATTCATTTTTAATATTTTCCCATTTAAAGATGGCAGCCTCATAATCCAAATCATGAAAATAGATTTCTCCTTGAGCAAAACGAATATATGATAAATCGAAGCTTTCTTCTCGATTTTGTTCCTCAAAATAGGCCTGACCAAGTATCCGTGATGGACGCCTATTATCACCATCAGATAAAAATGTTTCAAAAAATGTCTTTTCAATTAGTTGATCTTCTCTTGTCATATTTTCCTCCTGCAATCCTTTTAAATTTAAACTGAAGTAGAATTCGTATAAATTCGAAAAGATTAGAAAAATGTATACGAGTATTAACCTCATTATTAATGAGGCTTATTGGTTTATTTTAACAGAAAATGTTGTAAAAGAGCGAAACTACTCTTGTACCTTTCCCTCTATCTTTTATAGTAAAACACTTATCCTAACTTCGCTTCCTAATACGAATAAAAAAACAATCCCTTCACATAACAATACGCTTTGGGGCTTGGTTTTATTAGGGTATTTTTTTGACAATAAAGTGTCAGTTTAGGACATTTGCAAAACAACAAGAAAAAAGCGGTAAAAACCTTAGTTTAAGTAGTTCGGTTTTCGAGTACAATACTTAATTAGCAGCCTTTTGTTGAGGTTTTCTTGAGGGTATAGGATTTGATAGGCGGAGAAATTCCACTTAAGGTATATAGTAGGTGCTTAAATAGCCGATATAAGCGGATATATTCCGGTTAACTTCTCTATTCATAACTAAATCAAAAGATTACGTTCATATAAGCGGATAAATTCCCCTTATTCTGTGGGGAATGTTGATATTTCTCAATTTAAACGGAATTTTTCCGTTTATTTTTTAAAATTTAGTAAAAATTCAACTATAGAGTGCAAAATAATGTAAAAAATGCTTGGAGACACAATGTTCCAAGCATTTTTGCTAATCAAATGATCTGTTAATTTAAGTGCGAATTACCGTTCGAAAGTATGGCTATTTCTAATTTGCATTTTAAAACCGAACCTATAAAACCTTAGTTCCCCCGCTTTTTTCTATTAATATGTTAATGATGCTGCAATAATAAGTCCGATTGATATCGACAAAAATAATAAAAATAATCCAACCGCTTGGTTATCATCATCAATTGCTTTTGTAATATTAAACTTAGGAGTTAATAGCTCTGCTAAATAGAAAATAATAATTTGCATGACAATCGCAATGCTTCCCCAAATCACCATATCAAAAATATTGACAGAATTAGAGATTGATGAATAAAGAACAATCGCAAGCCCTAAAATTCTACCACCAAACGCATAAACAGCTGCTTTATTCCCGTTTTTAATTAGTTCAAATTCTTTGTTCTTTGTTGTTACTTCAAACAAAATAATACCAATAATCAACAAAACAATCGCCAATCCAATATAAGAAACCGTTGATAAAAATAAATCTAAAAATGTCATCTTCTCATTCCCTTCCTTTTTTAATTCCTAAAGGTAAAAAGTAGGCATTATTGTCTGTAATTTGCTTGCCTGCTCTTAGTCCTATTCCACTTGCTTTTCCGTTAATAAGAAAACTTCCTATTAATACTTTTCCTTCAAGAATACCATTCATCGTTTGATTTTTTGAGAGGGAAGGTCCACATATTTTTGATAAACTGGTAGTGATTTCTCATACGATTTATGTTTGTCCTCAAATAGTTTTTCAGTGCCTTGGAACACAGAAACCGTATCTCCTTCTCTACCAAAACTAGGTTTTTTTACATATTTCAATCCATTTTCAATAAAAATATCTTCCTCAAGGTATGTTGGTAAAAAATATTGAGAAATCCATTGTTTTTCTGTTTCTGTAAAATAAGGAGAATCAAGCTCCTTCATCCCCCAAATAGCTGCCTGAACTGCTTTTGATTGAAGGAGAAATGCCGAAATCGGATTTAACATAATCAACTTATTGGAACAAACAAGTTCGAGTAATTGCTCACCAATCGGATCTCCTGACTCTTCACTCACATCTTCAATTAAATGCTCCAACGGGTAGGTTTGACGATACAAGACATCGATTCTGTTTCCTTCGTCATCATATAGCCCTTCCCCTTCTTGAATCCTTAATTGATGTAATGGAACATAATTAGCTCCTACATTTGCAAGATCCTTTAGAAATATTGTTGTGAACTTATCTTCCTCATGTCCTTCATGGGAGGTAAAGACAATATATGGTGGTTCGTCATGTTTGCTGCGATGCAAGGCTTCAGCTAACGCCTTTCTCATTTCACTTCCAAGCTTTTCAGACAGCCCCTCATTTGGGTCACCCACTCCAAATTCTCGGCATAAAAAGCTATTCACATCAAAGACTTCTCTTTCAAATGTGGGTGTATCGCTATTTAACTCAAGTACCTTTAAACCTTCACTTGTTCTGACTAAATCAACCCTTGATATTACTGTATCAATTGGTAGAGCACGGTGGCGAATGAACGGAAGCATCTTCTTTGGAATATCAAGCTGAAGCAAAGATTCATCAGGTGAGCTTCTAAGCAAGTTCCCCATTTTCAAAAAAATATGGCCGATTCGATTTGTAGCTAGGCGTATTTCCTCGATTTCTTCACTTGTCATCAGGGCTATATCATATAATGCATATTCACTTTCATAAAGGTCATGCCAGAAGGAATCAAGTTTTTGATACAATCTTTTTCGGTTAATTTGATGTTCTGCTAGGTTAAATGTTTGAGACATTACCCCCCAAATCCTCCACTAGATCCCTTTCCAAAGCCCGAGCTAGAGCCCCCACCTTTATATGAACTGCTAGACTGATAGCTTTTATAAGCAGAGCTGGATTTAAGGCTGCTTTTCGTCGAGTAATATTTCCCACCATAATAATAATGGCCGTAATGTGAAGAATAATCATCATCACATTCCCAGACGCCTTCATCCGCTTCCCACTCCCAATCGCCACAATCTGAATCTTCTGGGACAGGCGGTAATGATTGATTATTTCCACAGCCTGCTGCCGTAATCATTGAAGCTGAAATAATACCAGTTAATAGCTTACTTGTTTTTCTCAAGAAAACACCCCTCCTTAAAAAGCATAAGAATTGTATCAATAATTTTTGGCAAGATTTTGGGAAATTTCCCCGTCATGAACTACCCTTTTATAGTATAGTAAAAACAATCACAAATTTGGAGGTAAATATGAAAAAAAGTTATAAATTGGAATATCGTTTAAATGATGAACGCAATGGATATCCAGCTTTATATCATTATGAGTTTTCTGATCCATACGAAATTTACTGTCGTCGTTTATGTGATTTTTTTATTAAAGGAAAAAAGGTTTATCAAAAAACCTCCGCAAGCCTTGAAGATGAATATTATGTCATTTATTTGGAAGAAGACACAGATGAATATGTTTTTGATCAAGCTGATCGTTATTCTCATGTTACACTTGAAGTTAGAGATTTCAAAGAGTTTAGTGAGTCACCTCTCATCTTTACATATGATTTATATTCCCATGAAGAAGCATTATCACTTATTGGAAATGATTATTTATGGATTCAAAATGAAGAGTATGAAAAGATTTCTACAGAAATAGATGAAGATCGATCTACATATGTGCTGTATATGAGTAAAACATCTTTATAGTTATTCTAAAAACCAACGGAAAAACCTCACAAACCTAGAAATTTCGTTTGTGAGGTTTTATTTATGATTTATTAAAAAGTAAATAAAGATTTAACCCAGTTCCAGAACGAATTTGATGATTCTGATGTTGTTTGATTCGTTGCTGTCATTTCTTTGTTGGCTCGATCACCTCCGATATCAGAAGGAGGTTCAAGGCCTGTTGGTGTCTCAGATAGCTCAACTTCTGAAGTTGTTTCAGCTACAGTTATTGCATCTGACGTTGTATCTTCTTCAATATCTTTATCAAACACCAATACATATGTTTTTCGATCATTATCGTTGCTCACTTTTATTGAAATAGCAGTTTTAGCTTGATCAGGAAGACTAACTGTCGTGCTTGTTCCATCCTCGATTTCAACTTTTGCACCACTATATTCTGCAGCTGCTGAAATTGTCACACTGCTAATATCTGTTGCCACTGCAATATGATAGGTATAAGTATCAGGATCAAATGATTTATTCCACGTACCTGATGTCACGCTTAATGCGGATAAATTTGCTGTTGTTGACGTGTCCTCTCCAGTACTTTCTCCTTTTAATGAAGAACTTGTGCTCCCTGTAATAGTCGAACCTGTCATATTAACTAGATCAGAGGAAGAAGAACGTGAAGAATTGGTTCCTGAAGTCGAAACGGCACTGAACCCTGTTTGTTGTTCCTTAGATGTTGAAGAAGTGCTTTCATTTGTGCTTGTATCGTTATTAGTTTCTTCTTTTCTCGTAATTGCAACAGAATAAGTTGTTTGGCTACCATCTTCCGCTGTAACCACAATCGAAATTTTTGATTCACCCTCTGGAAGATTAATAGAAACACCCTTATTAGAATCCACTTTTGTTCCATTCACATTAACTGTTGATGTGCCCACAGCTGTAGTTGGTGTAACAATTAATGAACGAACTGCATTTGCGACGTCAACCGAGTAGCTTTTAACAGCTGATGAAAAGTTTATTTTTCCTTCAGATAAAGTTAGATTAGATAAACTGCTATTGTCATTTTGTTCACGCACAACTGTTAAACTGTAAGATGAAACTTCACTGTCATTCGTTATAGAAATTGCAAATACATTTTCTCCTGTTTCAAGAGAATAAGCTAGTTGCTTGTTACTTTCAACTTCCTCACCGTTTATCGCAACAACCGCACCTTCTGTTTCAGTGTTTAACAGAATATTCATGGTTTTCATTTCATTTGATACCGTTGCGGTGTATTCACCTATATCGCTAGAAAAGGGTTGATCTAGTTTAAATTCAACGATTTCAAGTGCTGATAGTTTGGTAGAGTTTGCTATTAGTACATTTTCTTCGGCATAAACTTGTTCTAGAGGAAAAGAAGAAAATGTTGCGAAGGTGATCATTGATCCTATTACTATTATATTAATTCCTTTTTTTACTTGCATCGTCTCGCACCTCTTTTATTTCTTTTTTAATAATACACTTATTTCCCTAAGCCTTGATTTAAGAAATTAGCACTAACATTATTCCTGACGTAATGCTTGAATTGGATTTAATTTTGACGCTTTGTTTGCTGGAAAGACTCCAAAGACAACTCCAATTAATAAAGAAAACAAAAACGCAAGTGATGTAACTGACATCGAATACGAAATCGTGATACTTGTAAATAACTCCATTAGCTTTGAAACACCTAATCCTAAAACAACACCTATTAAACCACCAAGGGTACTAAGGACTACCGCTTCAATTAAAAACTGCAGTAAGATCGATTGACGATTTGCCCCAATTGCTTTTCGAATACCAATTTCCTTGGTTCGTTCAGAAACAGAAACCAGCATAATGTTCATAATGCCAATCCCCCCTACAAGCAAGGAAATACTAGCAATTCCCCCAAGCATCAGTGACATTGTATTTGATACAGAGCTCATCGTCTCCATTAAATCTTCTTGTGTTGACACAGAATAGTAATCACTTGAATTTGGGAATAGTGTGGTCATTAGGCCTTGGACTTGAAATTTGGCATTATTGATACGATCCTCACTCTCAGATTGAAAATAAATCGTACCAATAGTTGTACTCTTTATCACTCTCTGAGTTGTTGAAAGAGGAGCAACAATTACACTATCTCCACTCATCCCAAGCGACGTTCCGACAGATTCAAGAACTCCAACTACTTTAAATGATACTCCTTCAATCTGTATGCTTTGCCCTACTGGGTTTTGGTTTGGAAAAAGAGTGCTAGCAGTATCTGAACCAAGCACAACTACTTTTTGTCGCAATTCATCGTCCATATCTGAAATAAAGCGACCTTGACTAAGCGTTAGACTTCTAACAGATAAATAAGTAGAATTGGTACCTGTAATCGAAACTTGAGTAGAATTTTCCCCATTTTTAGCACTCACTCTACCAGTTACAACAGGAGCTACTTCAGAAATCCCTCTTAACTCTTCAAATTGAGTTAATTGATCTTCTTCCAGCTGTACTGATGTTGTATCATTAACACTCAAGGTAAGAAGGTTCGTCCCTAGGCTCCCAATATCTTCTGTTACCGATTGCGAGGAGCCCTGACCGACTCCAACAAGAGTAATCACCGAGGCAACTCCGATAATAATACCAAGCATTGTTAAAAGAGCTCTTATTTTATTGTTCTTGATACTCTTGAATGCCATCTTGATAGACTCGACTAGATTCAAACCAATCACCTCCATTTTCAAACAATTGTCCGTCCTGAATTCGAACGATACGGCTCGCTTCTCTCGCAACTTCTAGATCATGTGTGATAATAACAATGGTTTGTCCTCGTCCATTTAATTCCTTTAACATGTTTAACAACTCTTTGCTTGTTTTGCTATCAAGTGCACCAGTTGGTTCATCCGCTAGTAGTACAGGAGGATCTCCTGCTAATGCTCTGGCTATCGCAACCCTTTGTTGCTGCCCTCCTGATAACTGTGTCGGCAGATGATGAATTCGTTCACCGAGACCAACCCTTTCTAAGCTTTCAATTGCTTTTTTCCTTCGTTCCTTAATAGCTATTCCTCTATATACAAGTGGTAACTCTACATTTTCAAGTGCTGAAAGCTTATTTAGCAAATTAAAATGCTGAAAAATAAAGCCAATCTTACTATTTCTTATTGCTGCAAGCTCTTTATCCTTCATGCTGCTAACTACCTTACCATCAAGTAAATATTCACCTGAATCTGGTTTATCTAAGCAGCCGATCATATTCATAAATGTTGATTTTCCTGAGCCAGATGGTCCTATTATTGATAGGAAATCCCCTTCATTTATTTGAAGGGAGACCTCTCTAAGAGCTTTAACTGTTTCACCACCAAGTTCATATGTTTTTGACATTTGTTGTATTTCAATTACTGGTTTTTCCATTATTCTCCGCCTCTTCCCATTCCACTAGGACGTGTACCTGTCTCACCTGTACCACCTGGGAATCCACCTGTGCCACCGGTAGGGAATCCGCCTTCTCCACTACCTGGGAACCTTCCTGTTTCTTCAGTTGCTGAGCTGCTATCGGTAGAAACTGTAATTGCCAGTTGAATAATTTGTCCTTCTTCTAAACCAGAAACAATTTCAATGTTTTGATCATCATTAATACCTGTTTCAACAACTTGTCTAGTTGTTGTTGTATCCTCTTCGGTTGTAGTTTCAGAATCTTGAATTGTCACGTATTTTTCATTTCCTTGGATTTTTACTGCTTCAATTGGAACATATATAACTCCTTGTTTACTTTCTGTTGTAATACTAACCTCAGTTGACATACCAATTAGAAGATTTTTTGGATCATCAAATTGTATAGTTACCTCAAAGCTTGATACACCATTTTCAGATGTTCCTTCTTTTGAAACATTCGTCACCGTTCCTGTAAATTTATCATCAGGGAATGCACTAGCCGTTATTTCAGCTATTTGTCCTTCTTTAATACTAGCAATATCAAGCTCATCTACAGAAATTACTGTTTGAAGTGTTGCATAATCAGTGATGTGTGCCACCACTTGTCCATTTTGTACATTGCTTCCACTTTCAACATCCAGGGTGGTAACAGTTCCAGCATGTGGAGCTGTAATTGGATCACTTCCATCTGTAAAAGTAATAAGCTCTGTTCCTTCTTCTACCACATCGTTTTCACTTACAAGAACCTCGTCCACCTCTCCACCATAAGAAGACGTAACATCGTTGCTGTTAATAGAGACAACAGAACCAGAACCAGTCACTTGCACCTCAATATCACCTTTTTCTACTGTTGTCGTCATCACTTGTGCACTAGCAGTGGTTACTGTTTGATTACCTTTATATAGCCAAAAGCCTCCTCCTGCTAAAAAAAGAAGCACGACTACACCAATTGAAATCCACTTTTTCAATGTTTTTTCCTCCCTAAAATGAAAACATCATTTGATGGATTTATTATTACGACTCAACCTTAAAAAAACCTTAAAGAAAATCTCATTAATCTTTTTTCTAAGGTGTAGGAGAACTTACAAATGAATTGATAAGAACAATAATTAACATAATAAAGGAAGAGATTGAGAATATTTCTAAAAAAAACAACCAATTTATATAAAACTAACTAGATTTTAATGAAAATGCTTTAAAAAATCTTTGACATCCCTTTAAAAATGATGTAAATTACCTAAGGGACGAACAATTATATTAGTAAAAACTTTTAATATTCGTATTTAGGGGTGTTATACAATGGAAAACGTATTTGACTATGAAGATATACAACTAATTCCTGCAAAATGTGTGGTTAATAGCCGTTCTGAGTGTGATACAACTGTATCATTAGGGGGACATAAATTTAAATTACCTGTTGTTCCTGCAAATATGCAAACCATTATCGATGAAAAGATTGCCGTTTATTTAGCTGAAAATGGATATTTTTATGTGATGCACCGTTTCGAGCCAGAAAAACGTCAAGATTTTATTAAAGACATGCAATCGCGTGGATTAATTGCATCAATTAGCGTTGGAGTGAAAGAAGAAGAGTATGATTTCGTTCAACAATTAGCTGAAGAAAAGCTTATACCAGAATTTATTACAATTGATATCGCACACGGTCATTCTAACGCGGTAATCAAAATGATCAAACATATTAAAGAGCACTTACCACAAAGCTTTGTCATTGCTGGTAATGTTGGTACTCCTGAAGCAGTAAGAGAATTAGAGAATGCAGGTGCTGACGCTACAAAAGTTGGGATTGGACCTGGTAAAGTTTGTATTACAAAAATCAAAACAGGATTTGGAACTGGTGGCTGGCAATTAGCAGCACTTCGATGGTGTGGAAAAGCAGCAAGTAAGCCGATTATTGCTGACGGCGGCATTCGTACACACGGTGACATCGCAAAATCAGTTAGATTCGGTGCGACTATGGTTATGGTCGGTTCTCTATTTGCTGGTCATGAAGAATCACCAGGTCAAACAATAGAAAAAGACGGAAAACTTTTCAAAGAGTATTTTGGTTCAGCATCTGAATTTCAAAAAGGTGAAAAGAAAAATGTTGAAGGAAAAAAAATGTATGTAGAACACAAAGGGGCACTACAGGATACATTAACTGAAATGGAGCAAGACCTTCAATCTTCTATCTCATATGCTGGTGGTACTAGCTTAGACGCTATTCGTCACGTGGATTATGTTGTTGTGAAGAATTCCATTTTTAATGGTGATAAAGTTTATTAATATTAGAAAAACTTATGCTTTCTGATAGTATAAAGAAGAGCTAGTACAAATTTGTACTAGCTCTTTTTAACTTACTCTTTCCCATCTTTATTAAACATTTCATCTTTTAAAGTCACATTCTCACCATTTTCCACTACAGATTTAAGCATAGATAACTTATTTGTCCAAAACTGTTCAAAGTAAGAAAGCCAATCTTTTAATTCTGCTAATGATTCTGGTTGTAGTGAATATAGCTTTTCTCTCCCAACTTTTCTTGAACTAACTAATTTTGCTTCTGAAAGAACATGAAGGTGCTTAACAATCGCTGTTCTACTAACAGGAAAATGAGAAGAAATTTCTGAAATAGGCATATCATGGTGTGTCAGTAATCGCAAAACATCTCTACGTGTTGGATCGGCTATTGCTTGAAAAATATCATGCTTTACAGCAGCTCCCACTTATCCTTCAACAACCTTTTTAAGATTATGAACAATGCCTGTCCAACCATTGTCCATCCGCTCACGAATAACTGAACTCTTTTCATTTGCTTTTGAAATGACAGCTTCATCGGCTTTCCAACCACCATGATTGAGTGTGAATTCTGTCTTATTATCACCTAAATCTTTTAAGCTAAACGATACAAACCATCCATCTGTATCCCATGAAAAAGTTAACTTATTCGGTTCATCTACCTCTAAAACTTTGCAAGGAGAAGGTCCAAATGGGGATTGGATATGGAACTCGTGACCAACAATTGGTTCAAAATCATTAGGCATGAACCAAGCTTCAATACCTTTTGCTGTAGATACTTGGTTCCATACCTTTTGAATAGGTGCTTCAAAAATAATCGTTTTCTTAATATCTTGTAACATTTCCATGTCATTTTCTCCTTTATTATTAAGTATAACCATTTGGTGTCACTTTAATAATATAACACCATTTGGTTACATGTCAAATTCATTACGTTTACTGACCTACTATCTTCTAGTTAATGATTGTATACAATAGAAAGGTACGTTGTCTGCAACGTACCTTTTCTTGTCTATTATGAATAGGATGGTCTCTTTAGAGAGCATTTACTAGCTTCGTCACTTAATCCTGGTGCATAATAACTTAACTTTTTAATAAAATAACAGGTTTCGGGAAAATGATGTTCTAGAAAACGAAGTGTCGTTTTATTCAAAAGTTTGTTTTCCTTATATTTAATCACCATACTATATATAAACTTACTCATCTCAATTGTCGTTTTCCCTACATCCTTGGCAAATTCTCTTTGCCGTGCAAAATTTGGCTCCTTAAATCGTAAGTAACCTTTTAAATGCCGATTTTGCACAATAAATGCTTGGTACCTGTTTATAAAGGTTTCAGCCTGCTTAGTTGCAATTAATTCTATCGGATCTAGTAAATCTTCAAATAGAAGAACATGTCCTAGTTGATCTTCCAACCACAAATCCATTAAATCTGCTAATGGAAGAGGTTCAGGTTCTTTCCCTTGTACTAGGAAAGTCAATATACGTAAATATTCCTGATTTTCAGCAAGTGTACCATTCAAATAAGTTGGAGATAAATTTAGATTCACTTTATTATCAATTCTAAGTGATTGTAGATTCCCCTCAAACTCAAAATAGCCTTTTACCACTGGCCATGCTCTTTTAGCAAAAGAAACCATAATTTCATCATTATAAAGATTTTTTCGTGGGATTGAGTTTAATAAGGCAATAAGTTCTCCAAAAAGATAAATATACTGCTGAGATGTACGAACATATTCAACTTCGCTTACAGAAAGATGATCTCTAACAAAATAGGCATGATCTTGCAGAACCTCTAACCAAAACAAATGTTCATCCCACACGGGTATTATATTATCATTCATACTGCTCCCTCCCCTATTATGTATATATTTACGATAAGTAATTGAAAGAAATGATTTGATCTTCAAATATTTACATAATCTAATTATTTTTTGGAAAAATAATTCTATTCGAATAAGGAAAAGGATGTTTATAAATGCGGCACACGAGACTATACATCACCTTAATGACCATATTACCTTGGCTTTCAATACCATTATTAAATAAAAAAACATTTAAACGATTTCTCCCAGGTTCACTGTTTATGTGTTTATACCTTTTAGCAGAAGGGTCTTTAGCTCAAAAGAAAAAATGGTGGTGGTTTCCATTTTCGGTAAAGCCAAATGTTTTAGCCGAGCTTCCATTAATAATTGGACCTTTTTTTATAGGCTCGTTATGGGTACTTAAATACACTTTTGGGAAATTCAACTTATATATTTTTATAAATATAATCATCGACTCAATTTTTACTTACATAGCAATATCCTGGTTCAAAAAAATTGGATATGTATCTCTTGTAAGACTTTCGAGGATTCAACTTTCTCTTTTATTTTTAGCAAAATCTATCTTTATGTATGGATTTCAAGTGCTCTATGAAAAGTTATTCAATCGAAACCAATTGAATTCTCCCTCTGAATAGTTAAAAATCCCACTATCTTACTTCACACCAGATTACGATAAAAAAAAAGTCTTCCAAGTGATTACATGGAGGACTTTTTTTAAGATCAATCTTTATTTATTAATTCTTCCCTATTAAGAATTTGCGGTGGTTTTTCCAACCATCCGTGTTTAATCATGTTCTCAGCTAAATCCTCTGCATATTTACCCAGTTCTAGAGAAAGCCTTCCATAATGTATAACAAGATCTTTCCGTAGACTCGCCCCTACAGCTGTACCATAGTTACTCAAACCGATACTTATCATTGATGCTATATTATTTGTCATTAATTTATCAGATAAACCCGAGACTGTTGTACTAGTTATTGCACTGTCCCAATCTGCTGGTGAGTGAACTGTTTCTTTCCGAAGAATTGATGAAAAGATTTCAGCATGCTTCTTTGCAATTTCATATCCTCTAGCAAAAAGCTGACTTAGTTTATGATCTTTTGCAACCTGTGCATAGCCTAGTAGAGTAGTTGCTACAGTATAGCTAGCTTCAATATTTGTTCCTAAGTGGGATATTTCCACACTTAAAAGTGGTCGATCTTCATCAAGAAAACCATCTGTAAAAAGTTTTGCTTTTTGAACAAATTCGTTTTTTTCAGGATATGCCATAGACGGGCTTCTTACTAATATCCCTTTGTTTTCAGAAGCATCAATAACTAAATCAAAGAGATTGGCTGAATGGGTCAAACAATCATTAGCTAATTTTCTAATATCCTTTCGATATGTAGTAGATCTAGCCATTGCATAATTTGTTAATCCTGCGCGTGCCATATGTTCAAGCAATCTAAACATATACATATCTGGAAACAATCTTGGTGCATGACTATAAAGATCCACCTCCTCCTTAAAACCAATTGGAACAGGAAATCTCTCCTTTTCAAATATTAATCTTAGGTTCATAAGATGTTCGTTTGAAGCCTCTAGACCGTATTCAATACATGGGTCCAAATCCTGATCTTGTCTCGTTAATTTAAAATGCTTTAACAGACAGACAGCAAGAGAATCTTATATATATGTCGTCCATAAAAAAGATATCTCAGTTGATGTAAGCATTGGATTATGGTGGTATTTCATAACTTCACCTTACTTTTTTTATTTTTATAATGCCTGAACTAAATGTAAATTATTTGGAAAATGCTTAATTTACATTTTACAATATTTAACAGAGATCAGACTAATAAGAAATTTTCATATGATGTTTAATCAAGTATTTCTTTTACTCTTCCCACAATGCCATCTTCAAGCATTACTTTAATACCATGCGGATGAGACGAGGAGTTTGTTAAAATTTCCGCAACAACTCCTTCAGTTAATTTCCCTGTACGCTGATCTAGCTTTTGTACGACATTTACCTTTATTCCCGGTTTTATATGTTCTCTTATTGTTCCTGACATAAATATCAATCTCCTTTTATTTTCTTAAAATAGACGCATTTCAACTCTCGAAATGCGCCTATAACTTTTCATTCAAATTTACATTTCAGATAGTGATATACCCCATCTTCATCACAAGTGTATTCAGTTACATCTACAGCTAGCTCTTTAATGTGATCTGATGCATTTTTCATTGCCACTGGATATTTCACTAACTTTAACATTGGTATGTCATTGTCACTATCACCGATTGCAAGAGTTTCATCAACTAACACACCAAATTTCTCTAACATATTTTGAATGCCTGTTGCTTTGTTTACATTTGCCACCATTACCTCAACATTATGGTGAGATGAAATGGAGGTAGTAAAGTCTATTTCTTTTTTTATTTCATCAAGCTCATCTTTCCACTTATTAATTTGCTCTTTTGATTTAGCAAAAAAATAAAATTTAGAGAATTTTTCTCCTTCTATCTTCTCTGCCCATTCAATTTCTTCTTTGATCGCTTGTTGCCTTGAAAGCCACTCATTTATTCCGACACTTTCAGGCTTATCACCACTAATCTCAGCTTCTACATACTCTTGATCTTGTTTTAATGTAATACGAGAAGATCCATACGGAAAAAGTTCATAATATATTTTGTGATATCTTGCTCTTTCTATAATTTTTTCAACTAACTTACGCTCAAGTGAATGTTCAAAAAGAGATTCTTCACCTAAATATCCTGACATTCCATTAGATGTAACAACCCCGTCTACTTCAAACCCTTCTGGTACGACTCTTTCTATTTCATCAACAGCTCTACCTGTTGCAATGAAAACATAAATTCCTTTTTTTCTTATCTTATCAATGATTTCCTTTGTCTTCTCACTCACAAAGTTTTGATGGTTTAAAATTGTACCATCCATGTCTAAGAAAATTGCTTTTGGCTTGAAGTCCATACTGTTCCCCCTAATGCAATTGAGTTATTTGCTTAGTATACACTGAAGCTTGTAATCTGCTCAAATATATCATCCAATTTCAATTTTTGTTTATACTATATATAGCGTATAGGTTTAGAAAAAAGGAGGAGTACGATGGACTTTAAGCATATTACAATTGCTGGCGGTGGAGTTTTAGGAAGTCAAATTGCCTATCAAACAGCTTATAAGGGCTTTCAGGTATTTGTTTACGACATTAATGATGAAGCGACTCAACAAGCCAGGGAAAGAATACTAAAATTAACAAAACGGTACCAAGAAGATTTAGGAGCTTCTGAAGAAGAAGTAAATGCTGCATTTGACCGCATTTCGTTTAGCTCTAATCTATCAACAGCTGTTTCAAATGCAGATTTAGTTATTGAAGCCATACCTGAAGTTGTTAAAATTAAAAATGACTTTTACAAAGAGTTAGGAAAAGTGGCTCCAGAAAAAACAATTTTTGCAACTAATTCATCCACACTTTTGCCAAGTATGTTTGCAGAAGCAACTGGACGACCAGAAAAATTTTTAGCTTTACATTTTGCTAATGAGATTTGGATTAACAACACGGCAGAAATTATGAAGCATCCTAGCACGGATATGGATGTATTTCAACAATTGATTGAATTCGCAGAAGCGATTGAAATGGTTGCTCTACCACTACATAAAGAACAACCTGGTTATATACTAAATTCGTTACTAGTCCCATTATTGGAGGCTGCTCAGATGCTATTAGTAAATGAAGTGGCAGATCCTGAAACAATTGATAAAACATGGATGGTAGCAACTGGTTCACCAAAAGGACCATTCGCAATTTTAGATGTTGTTGGAATCAAAACTGCATATAATATTGCACAAGGAAAAGCTGAGGCTACAGGCAGTGAGCAATATGCTAAGCTCGCCAAACACTTAAAAGAAGAATATATTGATAAAGGAAAACTTGGTATTGAGACGGGAGAAGGATTCTTTAAGTATCAGAAATAACATAAGAGGTGCCATTTTTAGGCACCTCTCTTTTTTCTATTAATTCCGAATTTGACCTGTGCCAAAAACAAAAAACTTGCTTGATGTTAATGCCTGTAACCCCATAGGACCTCTTGCATGTAATTTTTGAGTACTAATTCCTATTTCGGCACCATAACCAAATTCTGATCCATCTGTAAAGCGAGTTGATGCATTATGGTAAACTGCTGCAGCATCCACTTTGTTAAGAAACTTTGTTGCATTTTCCTCATTTTTTGTGACAATTGCTTCTGAATGGTTTGTTCCATACTTGTTAATGTGAGAAATCGCCTCATCCACATGTTTAATGACCTTCACACTAACAGATAAAGCTAGGTATTCTGTGTACCAGTCTTCTTCTGTTGCTGTTTTCGCTGAGGTAAAGACACTTCGAACAGCTTCATCTCCATAAATTTCAACCTGAAGCTCAGCTAACTTTTCTAAAAGACTTTTGCCGTACTGTGCAAACCATTTTTCTTCTATTAAGATCGTTTCGATTGCATTACATACAGACGGTCGCTGAGTTTTTCCATTAACTACAATGTTTTCTGCCATTTGATAATCAGCTGTTTCATCAATAAACACATGACAGTTTCCTGCACCTGTTTCTAGTACTGGAACTGTTGCTTCTCTCACAACGGTATCAATAAGATTTTTCCCTCCACGTGGAATAAGAACATCTAAATATTCTTTAAGATGAAAAAGCTCTTTTGCTGTTTCTCTACTAGTGTCTTCTATAAGTTGTATTGCATTAATTGGAACATTACTTTTTTCAAGCGCTTTATGAATTGATTTCATTAAGGCTTGATTTGAAAAGCTAGCTGAAGAGCTGCCTCGTAAAATTACAGCATTCCCTGTTTTTAAAGTCAACGTAGCAGCATCAACTGTCACATTTGGTCTTGCTTCATAAATCATTCCAATAACACCAATTGGTACTCGATTTTTCTTTATAAGCAGCCCGTTTTCTTTTTCAATTGTTTCAATCGTTTCACCGACCGGATCTTTCAGCTCAATTAATAAACGAATCGCTTCTGCCATATCACCAATTCGTTTTTCATGCAACATAATTCTATCTAACACGCTATCATTCAATCCATTTTGCTTTCCTACCTCAAGATCTTTCTTATTTTCTTCAATAATAAAACCTTGATCTACAATTAATTGATCAGCAATTTTAGCTAATGCATCGTTTTTTTCCTTTGTTGAAATATCAACCAGCGCAAAACTAGCTTCTTTTGCAGCTTTCCCCTTTACTAATACCTCACCCATTCTTTTAAACCTCCCTATGCTTTTACCCATTTATTTCTGTGAATGACCACGATTGAAGATAGAACATCTTTACTTAGTTCTTCACTTCTTTTTCCCATTGCTGCTTTTAACTCACCTGATGAAAAAAGAACCTCTCCTTTACCAAGTAAGCCATTTGGGCCTACTACTTCTACAACTTCATTTTTTTGAAATGACCCTTTTATATCGTAAATACCTGCTGGGAGAAGGCTTTTCCCTTTATAAAGCAAGGCATCTTCGGCACCTTTATCAACATAAATAGTACCCGATATTTCAGAATGGAAGGCGATCCATTGACGACTGTTATTGATCGATTGCAATCCATCCTTACCAATGTAAGTACCATTTCCTTTTCCATTGATAATGTTTACAAGCTTGTCTTTCCCTTTACCTAACCCAATAAATACTTGAACACCGAGTGATATCGCTGTTTTGGCTGCCATTAGTTTTGATTTCATACCACCTGTGCCCACCTTAGAACCTGACCCACCTGCTGCTTGAAGCATCTCATCGGTTACTTCTGATAGAAAATCAATTCTTTTTGCGTCAGGATTTTTAGTAGGATTTGAATCATATAGTCCGTTAATATCAGTTAAAATAACTAGCTGATCTGCATGAACTAAGCCGCTAACTAGTGCCGAAAGCATATCATTATCACCAAAGGTAAGCTCCTCAACTGAAACAGTATCATTTTCATTAATGATCGGTAATATCCCACGTTCTAACAACTCTGTTAATGTTGCATAGGCATTTTTATAACGTTCTTGTTTTGAGAAATCTTTACGAGTAAGAAGAATTTGAGCTGGAACAATGTTGAATAGACTAAATTGCTCAATATATGATTGAACAAGCAAGCTTTGGCCAACAGCTGCAGCAGCTTGTTTTCCCTTTAATGTGGAAGGACGAGTTGGATAACCTAAACGAGCAAAGCCGGCTGCAACTGCACCTGATGAAACTAATAAAACCTCATGTCCTTCCTCACGTAAAGATGCGACAGCTTGAACATGATCAGTAAACTTTTCATGATCAATTTGCCCTTTTGAGTTTGTCAAAGAGCTGCTTCCAATTTTGACAACAATTCGCTTTTTATCCATGTTCTTCTCCTCCACTTTTCTTCGTTCAATTAAAAAAACTTGTCTTATCGCCAAATCCTAATGACGAAAGCTTCTAATCGTACAAAAAAGCCCCAATCATCCCTATATAATAAGGACGAAAGGAGCTTTGCTTCCGTGGTACCACCTTGATTGGATGTTTTTTCAACATCCCACTTACCCTATAACGCTAGGGATGCGCCTATGTTTGCACAGGACTCAAAAGGTAGGTTCTGCGGCTTTTCAATATGAAGTCTTTCAGCTACTAAACTTCACTCTCTGAATTGAAAAGGCCTCGCATACTGGTCCTCTTTTTATAACGTTCCATTTTATTTTAATTTATTATGCCGAGTATTTTTCGTGGTGTCAAGATGAAGATGAATTATTTTTGAGCTACTCTTGAAGGTTCCAGTTCTATTTTATTCCATTTCCCAAGCTTATAATATCCAAAAGCAATCACACTGCTTATCACAAAGCTAACCCCCATTCCAACGGCAATTCCTTTGTCACCCAGCCATAAGGAACAAAAATATGAAAGGGGGTACCTTAGTATCCAGAAAGAAATAATATTCAATATTAGTACTTGGAACATGGCGCCTGCAGCCCTCACAATGCCATTTAAAATAAAATTAATACCTAAAAACGGGTAGAAAAAGGCAATAATACGTAAATATTCTTTTCCGAATTGTAAAGCATCTTGTTCTTTAATAAAAAGTCTAACAGCCATTTCTGCGCAAAAAAATACGATTGTACTAATCATAATCATAATAAACAAATTAAATAAAACACCATATTTTGCTATATCATGAACACGGCTCCATTTATTGGCCCCAATATTTTGACCTGCCATACTGTTTACAGCTGTTCCAAGTGCCATTGCAGGCAGCATAATCACACTGTCTAATCGTTGTGCAGCACCAAAGCCTGCTACAACATCACTTCCAAACGAGTTAACAACACTCATAATTGCCATCACACCCGCTGATATGACAGTCATTTGCAATCCTGAAGGTAGCCCTAGCTTCATAATAGTTGCCACTTCATCAGCTGTAGGCAACTTAGGAAAAATAAATGGAATTAATCCTCTTTTTATTGTGTCAAAAACACCGTATATAAATGAAATCCCCTGAGATAAAATAGTCGCATAAGCAGCTCCCTCTATTCCCATATCAAACACATACAAGAAAAGTGGATCTAACACTGCATTTAATATCACAGCAATCATGACATATCGAATCGGTGTTTTACTATCTCCTAATGCTCTTAAGACGGTGCTAATAAGGTTATAACCAAATAGAAAAAGTATTCCAATAAAATTAATTTGGAGATAGGCAGTTGCTTCCGGAATCATTGCCGATGGTGTTGAAAGCCATTTTAAAATCTCTTCAGATAGAATGAAGCCGATTGCACCCAACAAAGCCGACATAGCTGTCAAGACAACGATAAAGGCGTTAATATAGTTTTTTAATCCTGCTTCATTTTGCTTACCTTTTTGTTGAGAAAGAATGGTCAATGTAGCATTATTTATACCAATAATAAACGATAAAATCGTAAAAATGACGGTTCCCGATACAGCAATTGCACCTAATGCAGTGGCACCAAGTAAATTCCCCACCCATAAGCTGTCGATAAATTGATAAGAAACCTGCAATAAGTTTGTCAGCATAATTGGAAGTGAAAAAATCCAGATTTGCTTAACAATATTTCCGTTCGTAAAATCATGCTGTTCCTTCATATTTACTAACTTCCCCTCGAAAGTGAATTTTAGCTAATACTACTATTCACTTTTTGATTGCTTTTATGTTATCACAGACCTTTGCTACCTTGCACAAGGTATGATTTGAGGTTCACGAGGAAGTTACAGTTTAGATTTTTATATTTATGACTATTAAAAAATGATGAACACCATGTTTACCTTCGATTATTGGAAGTTTATCTTCGATTATTCAAATTTATCTCCGATTTACTTTTTATCATTTCTAACACTTATCCCCCGTTTTTCATTTTATGAATACCAGCTAAAAAACTATCAATTAATAAATGTAGACTATTATCAAGATCAAGAGGTAAACCAAATCCTCCCTTTTGTTCAAGTGAAGAGAAGCCATGTAATATACTTCGGATACCACGAACAGCATGAATGACTTCATCATTTTCAAGTCCATACCCATTTAATACTTGAACAGTTAAGTCAACAATTCTTTTCCCTGCCAGTTGAATGTTTTGGTCATCTGGATCTGATGCACTTAATGTTAATTCATAAAGTCCAGGGTGTTTACGTGCGAATGCAATATATGCATCGGCAACACAATGAATGGCATCATCCTGTGACCGACCAATTGCAGCTTCGGCTAGCTTGTTATAGAGTAATTCCATACCATGAATAGCTAATTTTTTTCGAAGTCCTGTTAACCCTTCGATATGATTATATAAAGAAGGAGAACGAACATTAAGTTTTTTAGCCAAAGTTGCTAACGTCACGGCCTCTATTCCTTGTTCATCTGCTATTTCTGCTGCAGCTTGTAAAATTGTTTGTAAGTCAAGTCCCATTCTAGGCATACGTCTCTACCTTTCTATTATTTCTTAATTAGTTGCTAATCTCTTTTCTGCCTGATCAAGAGCAAGCTGGATAGATTCTCCTGGATTTTCAATCATTTCACCGTGACCTACAGCAAGTAAACGTGGTTGTAATGCTTTAACCTTTTTAACACTTTCAAGAGATGTTTCTTTATGCCATGTAGCCATTGCAGGAAACGGAAAGAACGGACGAATCTGACCACTTACTGCAATTCCTCCTCTAGTTTGCAGAGCATCTCCAGCAATAATTGCTTGATCACGCGTATCAAAAAAGGAAATAGATCCAGGTGTGTGCCCAGGTGTTGTAATAACAACTAATGAGCCTATTTGATCTCCTTCCTTTAAAAGCTGTTCAGGTACTAAGTTAATATTCTTTGGAATACCACCTTTTATAGGCGTTTGTGGCTCATTATCTTCTAAGGATGTATCACCTCTTAATAAACGGCAGTCGCGTTTCGAAACAGATATGGGTACATCAGGAAATTGTTTTTTAAGACTAACTAACGAACCAACATGATCTCCATGAGCATGTGTTAGCATGATGTTTT
Organism: Bacillus sp. AFS040349; assembly: GCF_002577655.1. NCBI lineage: Bacteria > Bacillati > Bacillota > Bacilli > Caryophanales > Bacillaceae > Bacillus > Bacillus sp. AFS040349. The sequence continues at coordinate 36,001 of NZ_NUMC01000042.1, forward strand.
TAAGTGGCTTACCAATGGAATCAATTATCTTAACAATTCCTTTATAACTATTAGGAAGCCCTGTATCTATTAGAGTAAGGCTTGAACTTTCTTCAATCATATAGCAATTTACTGGAAAGAAGCCTGGTAAAAACGTTAATTGATAAACATTCCCTACCTTTGTTACCTTCATTATGATCCCTCTCCTTTACTAAATTAGGATTAAAACTAACACTATTAGTTTTATAATAAACTAACTCCATTAGTTTTACAACCATTATTTTCTAAATGATTATTCTAAAACAGAAAAAAAGACATATCACTAAAAGTAATATGCCTTCATTAAACATTAAACCCAATAAACTCTTGTTTCATAAGGTTTCAGTTCAAATTTTGATATTGCTTGATGTTCCTTTACTTCATAATTGGAAAGTAGCAGTTGATTTGATTCAACATTAAATTCTAAATCTTCTTCCCAAGTTGCTGAATCTCCCGTAAGGTTTGTGAGAATAACAACTTTTCCATCCTCTAATGTTCGTGTGTACGCAAAAATTTGTGGATGATCTTCTAAGATCAACTCATATGTTCCATACGTAAACACATCATTTTCCTTTTTAATCTTAATCATTTTCTTATAAAAATGTAGAATAGATCCTTTGTCTTGTTGTTGTACTTCAACATTAATATGATGGTAATTTTCATTTACACCTAACCATGGTGTACCCGTTGTAAAGCCTGCATTTGGCTCTGAAGACCATTGCATTGGGGTTCTTGAGTTATCACGACTGGATGACCAGATTACTTCCATAATCTCTTCATGTGGTACGCCTTCTTCACGCTTAATTCGGTACATATTTCGATCGGCAACATCATTATATTCCTCAATCGAATTGAACTTCACATTTGTCATCCCAATTTCTTGCCCTTGATAAATAAAAGGAGTTCCCTGCATGAGGAAGTACATAGCACCAAGTGCCGTAGCGCTCTCATACCAGTATTCCTTATCATTTCCCCAAGTTGAAACACGGCGTGGCTGGTCATGATTTTCTATAAAAAGGGCATTCCATCCATTATGTTCGAGAGTTTTTTGCCACTTTGTTAGAACATTTTTTAGTCCTAAAATATCTAAACTATTTTCTTTTGTTGCATTCCATAATGATAAATGCTCGAATTGAAACACCATATTAAATTTACCATTTTCCGTTCCAACCCATTGATCTAAATCTTCGTGATCTTCCACTTTGACTCCGTTTGCTTCACCAACAGTCATGATGTCATATTTCGAGAACGTTTCTTCTTTTAATTCTTGCAGGTAGGTATGGATACCTTTAACATTCATATGCTTATCAAAAGAAGGAACATATTTTAGTCCCTCTGGATTTGGCATATCCACTAATCCTTCTTCTTTATTAATATGACTAATTGCATCAACACGGAAACCATCTATTCCTTTATCAAGCCACCAGTTGATCATATCGTATAGTGCATGGCGAACTTCAGGATTTCTCCAATTTAAGTCAGGTTGTTTTGTTGAAAAAATATGCATGTAATATTGCTCTGTTTTTTCATCATATTCCCATGCTGAACCACTAAAAATACTTTCCCAGTTATTTGGCTCTTTTCCGCCTAGACCATCTCTCCAAATATACCAATCACGTTTTTCACTATCTTTAGATGTGCGTGATTCAATAAACCAAGGATGCTCATCACTTGTGTGGTTAATAACTAAATCGATTATTAATTTCATCCCTCGGCTATGAACTTCTTTTAACAACTGATCAAAGTCTTCCATCGTTCCGAAGTCTTCCATGATGTCTTGATAATCACTAATATCATAGCCATTATCATCATTAGGCGATTTATACATTGGACAAATCCATATAACATCTATTCCTAAGTCTTTAATATAATCTAATTTTGAAATCATTCCTTGAAGGTCGCCAATTCCATCACCATTTGAATCCATAAAGCTCCTAGGATACACCTGGTAGGCAACCGCTTCTTTCCACCATATCTTGTTCATGTTACTTCCTCTCTTATGCGAATTAATTTTGGGCTCATAGTTTTCATTACTGTTCATTTTCCTAGTTTTCTCCATTATCATGAGGCATACACATTTATTATTATGTGAATGCAGAACCGTTCATGTTATAAAAGAAAAGGACAAATGATCAAATGTATGTACACATTTCAATACATTGCGATCAATTATCCTTTTTACAATAAACCTATTTCTTTTTTTTACATGATTTACGTTCAATGAATTTAGTAGGAATTGTAATTCTTTTCGGCAAAGAATCTGGTTTGTTCATTTTCTCAATTAAGCAATTTGTTGCTTCTAAGCCTAGTTGATAAATGCAAATATCAACTGAAGTTAAAGGCGGTTTTGAATGTTCAGAAAGCATTAAATTGTTAAAGCTTATAATAGAGATATCATTTGGAACACTTACATTCATATCCTCTAAATGACTAATCATTTCATATGCAATTAAATCATCTTGCGTCACAAGTGCCGTTGGTGGAGAGTCTAAGGACATAAGAAGCCTGATCGCTTCTCTCCCGTTTTCCTTAATGTATTCTTCGTGAACCATATATTCTTCATTAAACGGAATATCAGCTTCCTCTAGTGCCAACTTATATCCATTTAAACGATCAATAGTTACGACAAAATGAAGACTACCTCCAACAAATGCAATATGACGGTGCCCAAGTTCAATTAAATATTTTGTGACTTGTTTTGTTATATAAATATTATCGTTATCAACAAATGAGATTCTTTCCTCATTTTCAAAAGGTCTGCCCACAACAACAAAAGGAAAATTTGAGTCATGTAAAAATTTCATTGTTTTATCGTTAATTCTTGAATATAGAAGGACAATGCCATCAACACGTCTACCTTGGACCATCGATACAACTTCATTAAAGATTTCGTTTTCATCCGATCCTGTAGATAAATAAATTCCATATTTATTTTCATGTGCGCTTGTACTAATCCCTCTTAATACTTCCGGGAAAAAGGGATTTTGAAAGGCATAGTACGCTGAATTTGGCATAACGACACCGATTGTTTGAGTACTTTTTGCAACTAAGCTGCGCGCCTGAAAATTTGGATGATATCCTAGTTCCTCCATTACTTCTCGAACTCGTTTTTTTGTTTGCTCACTAATACGAGGACTGTTTGCAATAACCCTCGACACAGTTGAAGGAGCTACATTCGCTCGTTTTGCAACATCTTTAATTGTTACGATCATTGCTGCCTCCTTACTAATTGCAGGTGTTAGAAACACCGATTCTTATTTCTATCATAATACGTCGAGAAGGATAATGGAAACGCTTTTCTACTTTCACTTCAATTATTTTACTGCACCTTCAGAAATTCCTTTAATAATTTCACGTTGTGCAAAGAAATACACGATAATAACAGGAATAATCGCAATTGTTAAGCCTGCAAGAGCTAAGTGCCATTGCTTTGTATATTCACCAAAGAAGAAAAACATTTTTAATGGTATTGTTTGAAGTCCTTCTTGATTTATAACTAATGAAGGCAATAGGTAATCATTCCAAATGTAAATGATATTTAGAATTGCGACTGTTACAGTAATAGGCTTCAATATTGGGAAAATGATGTACCAGAAAACCTGGAACTTATTACATCCATCAATTGTTGCAGCTTCATCCAATGATTTAGAAATTCCATTTAATGAACCGTGGAATAAGAAAATCGATAAACTGCTACCAAAACCTAAATACATGAAGATTAATCCGACTCTGTTTAACATTTCGATTTGTCCAAACACAGTAACAAGCGGAATCATTACAGACTGGAAAGGAATTAACATCGCTGCTACAAATAGCATAAAAAGAATGGTACTTGTTTTGCTCTTGTTTCTTGAAAGTGCATAGGCTGCCATTGACGAGAAAATAATGATAATCGCAACACTAATCACAGTAATAAGTAATGAGTTGAAAAATGTTTGAATAAAGTCAAGCTCTTCAAAGGCTTGAAAATAATTATCAAGTGTAAACTCTTCCGGTAACTTCAATACATCAGTAAAGATTTCTCTCTTTGTTTTTAACGAGTTCACGATCATTAAGTAAAAAGGTGCTAACCAGATAATCCCTAAAACAACACCCAAGATTTCAACAGGAAATTGATATTTACTTCTCATTATACTTCAACCTCCTTCTTCTTGTTCATATACACCTGAGTTAATGAGATGACGGCAACAATAATAAAGAAGACAACTGCTTTTGCTTGAGCGTAAGCCATATCTCTTTCACCAAAAGCTGTTTTAAAGATTTCCATCGCAACCATTTGTGTTGAATTATACGGTCCACCACTTGTTAAGGATAAGTTCTGATCGTATAGCTTAAACGAGTTTGATAGAGTTAAGAACATACTTACTGTAAATGCTGGTGCAACAAGTGGGAAAATAATATATCTGAATCGTTGGAAAGGTCCTGCTCCATCAATCTCAGAAGCTTCAAGTAACTCACTTGGCAGACCCTCTAAGTAAGCAATATAAATAATCATGATATACCCTGACATTTGCCAGCTCATTAAAATGACTAATCCCCAGAATCCAGTTTCAGTCGTTGATAACCAGCCTTTTAATGATTCTATACCTAATACATCTCCAATTCCGGCAAAAACCTTAATGAAAATAAACTGCCAGATAAAACCTAAAATTAATCCACCAATTAAGTTCGGCATAAAGAAAATAGTTCTTAAGAATTTACTTGATTTAATTTTTGTTGTGACAATTAACGCTAAACCTAATCCAATAGCGTTTGTTAATAAAACAGATACAATGGAAAACTTCGTTGTGAACCAAAGTGATGCTAGAAATTCTTCATCCTTAAAAGCATCAATATAATTCTCAAGTCCAACAAATGAACCAATCTTAATTCCGTTCCAATCTGTAAATGAATAATAAACACCAATTATTAAAGGTATGATTATAACCATTGCCAATGCAAACAGGACAGGTGCTAAGAATAACCAATATGATAGATCCCGAGTACGCATCATGTGAATCCCTCCAACACTTTTTTGCTTTTTTAATGTAGTAGTCAAGCGCTCAATCTATAAGTCGCTCCATAAACGAAGGTTATAAGCACCTTTGTTTATGGAGCAGCTTATAACAAAGCCACTCCTTACATGGATTAATAAAACAAAGTAGCAACAATCTGCTACTTTGCTTTATCCATCTCCACCTTATTCTTTAGACTCTGCCCAAGCAGCTTTTGAATCTTCAACAATCTCTTCCCAAGTAGCTTCTTCAGCTAAATATTTTTGGACATTAGCACCAAGCTCATTTTGACCCCAGTTTGCTGGATAACCCATAAATACCCATCCAATTGTTTTACCTGCTTCTGCATACTCATAGACTTGTTTTGAAAGTGGATCTGTAATTTTTGAAGCATCGTAGCCTTCATAAGCTGGAACGAATTTGAAATCATTAATTACAACTTCTTTACCTTCGTCAGATGTATATAACCAATCTAGGAATTTTGTAGCTTCTTCGATTACTTTTTCATCTTTGTTCTTGTTAACAGCCCAGTACATTGGAACTCCTACTGGAATCGCATCTTCTTTGTATCCTGGAACAGGGATAGGTAAGATCCCAACCTTGTTGTTTGCTAGCTCTTCGTCAATTCCAGCAATTGAACCATATACCCAGTTACCTTGTTGAATCATCGCTACTTTTCCAGTTGAGAACAATTCTTCAACTTGTTGAGAGTAATCAAGACTTACAACAGGTTGAACTGAGTGTTTATTTTGAAGATCAATAAAGTTTTTCATTGCATCGCCATATTTAAAATCAACTGTTTTAGATTCAAATGCACTTGTTACGTTTCCATCAAATTCTGGAGAAATAAATGCGTTTGATAAGTGTAAACCTGTTACCCAAGTTTCTTTTGCAGGTAATGCAAATACTGCTTCTAAACCTAGGTCTGATTTCTTTTCATCTAAAGTTTTAACAGCTGCTTCTAAAGAAGCCATATCTTTAATATCTGCAGGGTTAATTCCCGCTTTCTCAAAAATTTCAGTGTTATAAATTAGACCATAACCTTCTTGGTTGAATGGTAAGCCTAGTACTTGATCATCTTTCGTTACACCGTCAAGTGTACCTTCAAGTGCCGCACCAGCTGCAGCAGAATCAGTTAAATCAGCTAAACTATCTTCCCAGTCAATGACGTCAGTCGGACCACCAATATTGAAAATTGCAGGCTCGTCACCAGATGCAAATTTAGATCTTAACGCTGCACCATAATCTTCTCCGCCACCTACAGTTTGGATATTAATCTTTACCCCTGGATTAGCTTCTTGGTATTGCTCTGCTACTGCTTCAAACTGATCTTTGAATTCTACTTTAAATTGGAAAATATCTAGAGTTACTTGATCTCCTTCAGAACCTGATCCTTCTTTTTCAGAAGAAGAGTCACTGCCGGAACAACCAGCTAATACAACGCTTACAAGAAATAGAATCGAGAAAAAGCTTAAAAATATTTTTTTACTTCCCATTGTTTTTACCCCCGTTTTATTTATTTGCGCTCTTGCGCTGTTTCAGGCGAGTGAGGAAACGTTTGCACAAACCCTTTTAAAAAAACATAGAGATCCTTACTTACAACCTCTTAATCTACTATTTCATAATGACTAATAAGGCTACCGTGAGAATTTTCCTATGATATATTGTGCAACAGCTTGCAAAATCGTTTGCACTAACCTTGCATAAAGAAATATATCATAGATTTTTTATTTGTACAACAAAAAATTATTATTTTTTCTAAGCTTGATTAAATTGCAGACGTTTAATAATTTTCTGAGTTAGGGAATATTACACATTAAGAATGAAATGAGGAGGAAAACATGGAAAATCTTGATTACATAAAATGCTCTTGTAATTCTGAATATAACACTCTTAAAAAAGTGGTTTTATGTTCACCAGAATTTATGACGATTAAAGAACCAATAAATGAAATCCAAAAAAGATTTTTAGAAGAAAATATCGACACAAAACTTGCTCAGCAGCAACATAAAGACTTAGTTAATACATTAAAAGAAAATGATGTGGAAGTAATCTTACTTACACCTAGAAAAGACTTTCCTGAACAGGTTTTCACCCGTGATATTGGATTTGTACTAGGTCATCAAGTTTTTGCGGCAGACATGGCTCATGATGTGAGAAAAGGAGAAGAAACATCTTTTATCGATTACCTAGAAAAGGAGAAAATTACCTACACAAATTTGATTGGAGATAAAATCGAAGGTGGCGATGTTTTTATCGATCAAAACACAATTTACGTTGGTGTAAGTAATCGAACAAACGAAAATGCTATTTCGCATTTACAAAGCCTGTTACCCACTTTTGACGTTATTGAAGTTCCATTTACAGATAAATATTTACACTTAGATTGTGTTTTTAATATCTTATCACCGGAAGATGCTTTAATTTTTCCTAACGAAATAGAAAAGAATAAGGTAGAACTGTTATCATCTCGCTATAACTTAATTGAGGTAACAGAGGAAGAACAAGCAACTTTAGGTACTAATGTTTTATCGATAGGAGAAAAGCGAGTATTGAGCTTACCAATTAATAAAGATGTAAATCAAAAGCTTCGGGAACGAGGTTTTCATGTTATAGAGGTTGATATTACAGAGATAATTAAATCTGGTGGGGCCTTTCGTTGTTGTACTCTTCCATTAATTAGGGAATAGAAAAAGCTTCAGTTCCTTTTATAGGAATTGAAGCTTTTTTTGTTAGGATTAACATGATGAATCTTCTATTTAGTTACTCTTTCTAACACCGCCGCTGCTGTTGATTCATCAATGATAATCACATCAAGATTGTGGCTATTAAGTGCTCCTAAAACACTTTCTACAACAACAGCATCTCAAAGTTCAAAGGTATCCTCTAACTGCTTTTCTAATTCCTTGTCCCGATTCCCCTAGTATCCAGACACATATTTGCTCTTAGGACCCTTG
>NZ_NUMC01000043.1:0-39956 GCF_002577655.1 Bacillus sp. AFS040349
TTTATAAACTATCAAGAACAGGTAATTCGAACTTTACTTACTCTTCTTGTGGGGAAGAGTATGTTTGAAAAACCTGCAGAAACTCCAGTAAATAAACCCTATAGAAAACTTCAGGTGGATGACTTACCGATTTTCGAGTACCCCGAAAAATCAAATTATCAACTTCTCTTAGAAGAATTTTTAGAAAAAAGCGGGAAACCCCTCAAACCCGTTCAAAGGCGTTCTACTTCAACCCCTGTTCCTAAATCGTTGAAATGTCCAAAGTGTGGTGCTCCATCTGATTTCCTATATGCGAATAATGGAGACAAGGGTCAGTTTCAATGTAAGGTGTGTACTTGTCTTTTCAGTGAGAAAAATCGTTTTTCTAAAGAGGTCATTCTTAAGTGTCCCCATTGCGCTAAGACGCTTGAGAAAATCAAGAAAAGAAAAGACTTTGACCTTTTTAAGTGTAAGAATAATGCCTGTTCTTACTACCAAAGAAATTGGAACGGAATGACACCAAAAGAGAAAAGACTGTTCAAAGAAAATTCTCAGGCATTTAAATTGAGATACCAAACTCGACAGTTTCACATTGACTTTTTGCCTTTAGCTAAGGATTCTCCTACTTTGCCTGTTGTTGATTTATCAAGGATTTATGCTTCTCCTCATACATTGGGATTGATTTTGACCTACCATATAAACTATGGTTTATCGGCTCGTAAAACAGCTGCCATCATGCAGGATATTCACGGTGTATCGATTTCTCATCAAACCAATTTGAACTACGAGAACAGTGTAGCTCACTTGATTAAACCTTATGTGGATCATTATCCTTACGAACTTTCTGACCAATTCTGTGGTGACGAAACTTACATCCGTGTGAATGGACGTTGGTACTATCTCTTTTTCTTTTTTGATGCCGTTAAGAAAATCATTCTTTCTTATCCTGTTTCTCCTAACCGAGATACCGTTTCAGCCATTAAGGCCATCGACGATGTCTTATCAAAGTTTAAAGAGATACCTGAAAACCTATCCCTTGTGGTCGATGGAAACCCTATCTACTTATTAGCTCAACATTTTTTCGTTCAACACAATATCTCATTTGATGTTAAGCAAGTCATTGGTTTAACGAATGAGGATCCAGTTTCTAAGGAATACAGACCACTAAAACAAATTATTGAGAGACTCAATCGAACATTTAAAGGAAATTATCGTGCGACACATGGCTTTGGGTCGGAACATGGTTCCATCTCCTTCGTCACTTTATTTGTCGCCTATTTTAACTTCCTACGTCCTCATGCATCCCTTGAAGGAAAGGTGCCAGTAGTAAATCCAGAATTGTCAGGGCTTCCTACAATGCCTGCACGATGGACGAAATTGATTGAATTAGCTCAGCGCTGGATTGTGGAACAGCGAGCATAACTTTTGTTTAGCAGAGCCCTTCATCAGCAATCGGCGGAGCGAACTCTTGACAAACCGAACTTGCCAATGGTTTNNCTTTTGTTCCCTTCGCCCTTGTTGACCACAAACTAAACCATTGGTGTGTTTGTCAAGAGCGATTGCGGCGGTTAAAAGTTCAACTTCAGGTAACATTCCAGTCTAGATCTTGTTTTTTCATAGAACTTTTGACACTACCTAAAATACTCCCTAATCGGAATAAAAGATATTTAGTTGTGTTACACCTCTATGTTTTCCCTTTCATGTTATTTTAGATGAAAATAATTAGACCCTATTATTCAAATATTTGTTTGAATATATTGTGCTTTTAGATTAAAATTATTAACGTAAAATGTCAACATTAAAATGTTGGTTTGAATGAAAATAAAAAGGGAGAGTAAAATGAAAAACAAAAGAACCAGATCGATTGTACGTATTAGTCTTCTACTTCTTATGGCTTTAGCAGTAGCCTATACTCTTTATCAAAACTTTTTTACAGAAAAATTACGAGTTCAGGCAGGGGACCAAGCACCTGATTTTGTTCTTGAAGATATGAACGGTAACAACGTTCAACTTTCTGATTTAAAAGGAAAAGGAGTTTTTCTTAACTTTTGGGGTACTTGGTGCAAGCCTTGTGAAAAAGAAATGCCTTATATGGAAAGACAGTATAGCCATTTTAAGAATCTTGGTGTAGAGATATTGGCGGTTAATATTGCAGAAAGTGATATTGCTATTGAATCGTTTGTAAATAGGCATGGGCTTACATTCCCTATACTTAAAGATAAAGATCGAGCTGTGACGGAAGCATATGACATAACCCCGATTCCTACAACATTTTTGATCGATAAGAACGGAAAAGTGTTAAAAGTGATCACAGGAAGTATGACCGAAAGGGATATAGCAAATTACATGGAACTCATTAAGCCATAGAATTAATAAACAGTTAGGTGGTATCTTTTTGGAACAACTAAGCTTATTTCTTGCATTTGGTGCAGGTCTTTTATCATTTATTTCACCTTGTTCACTTCCTTTATATCCAGCTTTTCTTTCCTATATTACAGGAGTGTCGTAAATGATCTAAAAAAAGAAAAAGGTATTTTACGAAGGAAAGCTTATATACACACTATCTTGTTTTTGGTAGGATTTTCAATTATTTTTTTAGCTTTGGGGCTTTCTACTTCTTTTATCGGTACATTTTTTATGGATTATCAAGATTTGTTAAGACAACTTGGAGCTATTGTGATGGTGTTTTTTGGTTTAGTTCTAACAGGGGTTCTTAAATTTGATTTCCTACTTTCTGATAAGAAAATTCATTTTCAAAAGAGACCTTCAGGTTATATAGGATCAATTTTGATTGGAATTGGTTTTGCTGCTGGATGGACTCCTTGTACAGGTCCCATCCTTGCAGGAGTCATTGCGTTAGGTGTATCAGACCCAGGAAAAGGACTACTATACATGGTTTTCTATGTCTTAGGTTTTTCTATTCCATTTTTATTAATGTCTTTATTTATTGATAAGATGACTTTTCTAAAGAAACACAGTGCAATCTTTATGTCTATCGGAGGCATTTTGATGATTGTGATGGGAGTATTATTGTACTTTAATATGATGACAAAAATTATTGCAGTCTTAACAAGTTTGTTCGGAGGATTTACTGGATTTTAAGGGGTTTTTAGAATCATTCTTTTTAATGGATTAAAAAGCAAATCTGAAAAATTAAAAGTGTAGTTAAGTATATTTAAATGATTAAATCGTAAGGAGTTATTAGAATGGAACATGTCAAATGCGAATGTGGTCACTCCATTCCACATGGAACGGTTATTTGTGAATCTTGTGGACGAACTATCGGGAATAAGAAGGATGAAGTTTCTAAAAAACTATTGGATATGAGATACGATGGAGGCGCAAGACGCTCACAAACATATAAAAAGTCACTTATCGATAAGATTTGGAACTTTTTCTCATCCGTTAAAGTAGGAATTTGGATAATTGTTCTTCTTTTAATTGCTTCTGCGATTGGAACAATTTTTCCTCAAGAGATGTATATTCCTCCAACCGTTGTCCCACAAGAGTTTTATAAAGATGAATATGGATTTCTTGGACAAATGTATTATGAATTAGGTTTTCACAATCTATATAGTTCATGGTGGTATTTTTTATTAATAGCAGCTCTTGGAATATCACTTGTTATCGCGAGTTTGGACCGGTTTATTCCATTGTATCGCGCTTTGAAAAAACAAGGGATTACACGTCATGAAAGCTTCTTGCGTAGACAACGTCTTTTCAGTGAAACAAAAGTCGAAGAGAACCTTGATGAACAACTGGATTTGATAATATCAAACTTGAAGAGGAAGCGTTATCAAGTACGTGAAGAAAATGGTCATTTTCTAGCTGAAAAAAGTCGGTTTTCAAGATGGGGACCTTATGTAAACCATGTTGGATTAATTATTTTCCTCATTGGAGGAATGCTGCGATTTGTACCGGGGATGTATGTAGACGAAATGCTTTGGATTCGTGACGGTGAAACAAGTGTTATCCCAGGAACCGATGGAAAATACTATTTAAGCAGTGACAAGTTCATTATGGATACCTATCAAAAAGATCAAGAGGATGAAGTTTTTGCTAATACTCTTTCACGAGTCGGAGATGGAAATGTCGTTAAAAACTTTCAAACAAACGTGACTTTGTATGAACGAAAGGGTGAAATCGTTCACGGGGCAGAACCTGAACTTGAAAAGATAAAAGATGAACAAATTAGAGTTAATTTCCCCTTAAAACACGATTCATATGCTCTTTATCAAACCTCTTATAAATTAAATGAACTAAATAAGTTTAATTTTAGTTTAGTAGACAAAGAGACAGAAGAAAGTTTTGGCAAGATTACAGTTGATTTGTTAGAGCCAAAGAAGGAGTATGATTTAGGCAATGGGTATAAAGTTGAAATTGTGACTTATTTGCCAAACTTCTATTTCAATAGTGAAGGTGTACCTGATACAAAAAACCGTGTTCCCGACAATCCAGCATTTGTATTTAACATGATATCTCCTGAAAAACCAGAAGGTGAAAGAAGCTTTGTTGCCATTCAAAAAACGATTGAACCAGAGAAAGATAATCAATTAAAAATGAAATTTGAAGGCGTAGAGACAAAAAATCTGTCAGCTCTTACGGTTCGGAAAGATCATACGCTATGGTTTCTTGGTTTAGGCGGAGCTATTTTCATGATTGGTGTTATTCAAGGAATGTATTGGAATCATAGACGTATATGGATTAGACGCGATGGTGAACGTATATTAATTGCAGGCCATACAAATAAAAATTGGTACGGTATTCGAAATGAAGTGAACCGTATTTTAAAAGAAACAAGCATTCAAGAACTAACCGATCAAACAAACGAAAAAAGCAAAAATTCGTAGAGGAGGTAAAGATGTGGTAGCTCTAAGCAGTAACTTACTATACGCAGCATTCTTACTATATCTAATTGCAACATTTCTATTTGGAGGAGCCATTCGAGATAAAAGAAAGCAATACGAAAACCCAAGCAAATGGGCGACAGTCGCAATAACTGTTACCATTTTAGGTTTTATTGCACATCTCGGTTATTTTATCACTAGATGGATCGCTTCTGGACATGCACCGGTGAGCAATATGTTCGAGTTTATAACGGCATTTTCTATGATGTTTGTATTAGCATTCATCGTCCTTTACTTTTTATATAAAGTAGCCATTTTAGGTTTATTCACCTTACCAATTACATTATTAATTATTGCCTATGCAAGCATGTTCCCAACAGACATCTCTCCATTAATACCAGCATTGCAAACAGATTGGCTTGCAATCCACGTAACAACAACTGCACTAGGTTCAGCTATTTTAGCCAGTAGTTTCATTGCAGGGGTCATTTATTTACTTCGTTCTGTTGATCAGACGAAACGCTCAAAAGAGACTTTTTGGCTTGAGGTTGTCATGTACACGATTGTGGCGACACTTGCTTTTGTAGTGGTTACAAGTGTTTTCAGAGGGATGGAGTATGAAGCCGTCTACAAATGGGTTGATAAAAATGATCAAGAGGTTGAAATGACATATAATCTACCTTCCATTGTAGGTCCAAATCAAGGTGAATTACTTACAAAAGGTAAAATAGAAGCCTTTGTTGAAGTACCAGCTATCATTGCAGCAGGCAAACTAAACATAGTTATCTGGTCATCTGTTACAGGTTTATTTTTATACGGGGTGCTAAGACTGATTTTAAGAAAAAGAATTGCTGCAGCGCTTCAGCCATTAACGAAAAATATCAAACTTGATTTGGTCGATGAAATCGGATATAGATCCGTTGCAATAGGTTTTCCAATATTCACTTTGGGTGCTCTTATTTTTGCGATGATCTGGGCTCAAATTGCGTGGACGCGTTTCTGGGGATGGGATCCTAAGGAGGTATGGGCCTTAATTACATGGTTATTTTATGCTGCTTATTTACACCTCCGCCTATCGAAAGGTTGGCATGGTGAAAAATCAGCATGGCTCGGAGTAATAGGTTTTGGAATTATTATTTTCAACCTAATTTTCGTTAATCTAATTATTGCTGGTCTACACTCTTATGCATAAAGAAATAAATTCTTTTAAAGCTAACTAAAAGTTTATGTGATAAATCTAAATTCATTTTTATCTATGTTATTGGAGGGGAATAATCTTGTAGATCCCCTCCACTTATGTAAATTGAAAGTATTTTTGAAAATGTATTTTAAACATATCCGAATTTCTATTCTTATTCAACTCTCCTTATGATGAAAAGAAAGTAGAACCATCGATTTAAAAATTTCATCATCGATATAGTAAAATGCTAATTTACCTTCCTTTCTATAGTTAGCTACACCTGAGCGTTTTAAAAACCTCAAATGATACGAAGCTGTAGCTATAGAGGACTGAATAATATTAGCCACATCACATACACAAAGTTCCCCTTCTATAGCTAATGAAAGAATAATCTTTAATCGTGTCTCATCAGCAAGAAGTTTAAATTTTTTTGATAGATGAAGTGTACTTTTAGAACTTAACAAATCTTGTAACCTTGATACTTTTATAGGGTCATAACAATAGATCTCACATTCATCTTTTAGAGTATCTTTTATATTTTTATCAACTAATGACAATTTTCCCACCTCATTAAAAATATGTGACTAGCTTATAATGAGCAAGCTTTAATGTCAACATTCAAATATTTACTTGAATAAACAAGCGAAGCGTTTCATATTCTTTTATGTCACAAATCGTAAGATACACGTGTTACTTTATATTAGCTCTTAACAAAAGTCGTTTATAAGTAATCCAAAAATCATCATAAGTTATTATAAATGAAGGGATGCATGTTTAATGGATAAAAACAAGAAAGGTGATTATATCCCTGCACTAAAATATCATTGGATGACTCGATTTTATGATCCGTTAATTCAATGGGGAATGCAAGAAAAAAAGTTTAAAACGCATTTAGTTAAGCAAGCAAACCTCCAACCAAAGGAAACGATAATGGATTTTAGCTTGCGGTACAGGTACGCTGGCACTTTTAATACAGCAATCACAACCTGGTGTGCAAGTAATTGGGGTTGATGCTGATCCTAAAATATTATCAATTGCTAAGGAGAAAATTAAAGAAACTCAAGTTAATAATATTACCTTTGAGGAAGGGTTTTCTGATAAACTTCCCTTTTCCAATAATCTATTTCATCACATATTTACAAGTTTATTTATTCATCATTTAACTCTAGAAATTAAAAAGAAAACATTTGAAGAAGTTTATCGGACACTCAAATCTGGTGGCCAATTACATATTATTGATTTTGAAAAGCCACAAAATTGGTTGATGCGTGTTGCATTTTTTCCTATTCAATTTTTAGATGGGTTTGAAACAACTTCAAATCATGTTAAAGGAATTATCCCTAACCTATTAAAAGAAACAGGATTTGTTTTAATTGAAGAAACTGGACAATTTTCAACTATCATGGGCACACTAAGGGCATATAAAGCTTTAAAGCCATAAGCTGTTTGATTTTTTATCAGACTTCTTTCATATTTAGTACCTGTAATTTTCAAATTTCCATTTTATTGTAAAAAGTAAATAGTTCTGACAATAAAATTTTAAAAACAGAGAGATGGGAATGACATACATGGAGAATATTTCACCTTTAAAAGCAGTTATGGATATCTGGAAGGTTAAACGAGGTAAACCAGAAGACATTCCCTCTCGGCAACAATCTCGTTTAGCTGAACTTATTAGTTTTGCACGATCAAACGCTCCATATTACGCACAAAAATACAGCGAGTTGCCCGAACAGATTACAAGCTTACAACAAATCCCACCAGTCACGAAATCAGAACTCATGGCTAATTTTAATGATTGGGTGACTGACCCAGAAGTAACCATCGAAAGTGTGAAAGAATTTGTATCAGATATGTCATTAGTTGGACAACTTTTTTTAGGACGCTATATGGTATCGACCACTTCAGGGTCAACCGGGGTACCCGGAATCTTTATTCAGGATAAAGGTTCAGATACGATCATGAAAACATTGATGGCGATTCGCGGAACAACAAAATTGAAATGGAGTGACATATTGAAAGTGGCAGCCAAAGGCGGACGAAATGCGGCGGTATGCTCTACAGCTGGGCATTTTACAGCATTCTCCACTGCTGAACGCCTACGTTTAAAACAGACAAACGGAAAAATAAGAGCTTTTTCTATCCAATCTCCCCTATCCAAGCTTGTCAAAGAATTGAATGAGTATCAACCAGCTTTAATTGGAGGGTATGCCACAGCGATGGAAATTCTAGCAGAAGAACAAAAAGCAGGTCGGTTAAATATTCAGCCTGTAGCGATCCTTTTGGGGGGAGAAAAGTTATATCCAAATGTTCGTGAGAAACTAGGATCCGTTTTCCAAGCTCGCGTTCTAGATCTTTACGGCGGTACAGAAGCAACAGCCATGACTTTCGAATGTGAAGAAGGTCAGTTTCATGTAAATACAGATTGGATTATATTTGAACCAGTAGATGAATATTACCAACCTGTGCCACCAGGGAAGCAATCTCATTCGGTTCTAATTACAAATCTAGCCAACAGAATACAGCCTCTTATTCGTTATGAACTAACTGACCGTGTTATCATGTCCCCAGAACCATGCAAATGCGGGAGACCATTCCCGGTCGTTCAAGTCGAAGGGAGAAAGGATGACATTTTCAAATTCTCTAGCTCCAACGGTCAAATCGTTCATGTTCTGCCCTTGGCTCTCAAAACCATTGTGGAGGAAATACTAGGCGTAAGGCGTTTTCAACTAATTCAAACGGCACCAGATAAATTAACAGTACGTTTAGAAGTGGACGAGGGTAATCTTAGAGATCAAGTTTGGGAAAATGTTAGAGAAGCTCTATTAGATTACTTTGCTACCCAGGGACTAACTAACCTTTCAATAGAAAAATCGGAAGAATTGCCACAAAGGCACCTTAAAAGTGGAAAGTACCAGCATGTTTTGATTGATTATCTTAAATAAAACAAATATTAAATAACATTGACGTATATTCTGTACGCTAAGAGATTTCAAATTTGCTTAAAGTATTAAATTCACGTTTTTGCTCTGGACATATAAAGACAAGGCTAATTCACCTTAGTGTTGGAGAAATCAGTCTTATCTTTTCTATTTATTATATAAATCCCAAATAGTACATAAAATAAATATCATAAACATTATTACTTTTAATAATAAGCTTTTTTTGTACTACACGTAACAAAAACGAACATTTTTGTTACATGTAGTGATGATCAACTTTTAGTCTAGCTAACTCGTTTAATGAGCGTAACAAAAATATGTAACAATATTATTCGTAACAATATTTATCACGAATGGATTTTGGTACAATATTTGATAGAGGAGAGGATGAACATGAAGTTTGGCTATATGCGTGTTTCTACATTTGATCAAAATTTGGATCGCCAAAAGAAACAACTTGAAGAATTTGGGTGTGATCGCATTTTCTTTGAAAAAGTAACCGGTACAAAACGAGAGCGACCGGAGTTGAATCGTATGTTGGAATTTTTGCGAATGAACGATACGGTTGTTGTGACGGATCTGACTCGTCTATCCCGTTCTACGAAAGACCTTATTGAAATTACAGAACTCATCTCACAAAAGGGAGCGCATTTAAAAAGTTTAAAGGAATCCTGGCTTGATACAACAACAGCACATGGGAAAATGTTGTTTACTATCTTTGCAGGTATTGCTCAATTTGAGAGAGATTTAACTTCTGAACGGACAAAAGAAGGGATTCTGGCTGCAAGGAAACGAGGAAAATATCCTGGAAGACCGAAAACCGATGAGGAAAAGGTTAAGTATGCCTTGTATCTTATGGACCAAGGGTTGAGTCGTACTGATGCTGCCGAGAAGGCTGGTATTTCTCGCATGACTTTGTATCGTAAGATGCAAAATAACAATAAAATCGAGTAGCAACCATCGGACAAAGGAATTCTGTCGATCATTTCTCAGATTTACTTTGCCCCTGGTTGCACGAACGCTGGTACTGCCCCAAAGAGCCAAACCCTTGATATCAATGGGTTTGGCTCTTTGACTTACTTCGTATAGTTGACATTATGTTAACTAGTTTTGTATAGAGTATTCATCTGATAAAATAATTCCAGAAATCCCTAGTGTTAAAAAGGGCCAACCTAAATATAAGATTGGCTCTTGTCATTATTTTTTGACTTCTTCATGCTCATATTTTATTAATTTCATTTGTTTAAGTACTTTAGGAAGATTAGTTTCGTTTACTCGTGAAGGTTCAACAGCAAGATATAAAGTGACTTTACCACGAATAGTTCCATCTTTATCCGTAGGAAGTATTGTTGTTTTTAATACATAACTAAATTGCTCTTCTACATCTTTTAGATTTGTTGAAGTCCTTATGTAAACAGGTTTATTACCTTCTGGCATGGAATAACCATTGATTTTCTCATCTTCATAATAATTCTTAATATGGTTCATTATATCTTTATGGTAAAGGTCTAACATGAAATTTCCGAATAATTGGTTATTTGCTTCAACCATTGATGGAAACTCAATATCTTTCACTTTTTTGTTTTTAGTTTTATATTTCTTTTATGTTGTTTTTTAATACACCATATTTATAAAAGTTATGGCTTACTTCCCAAAAATAGAATAGAGTAATCTTCCGCAATAGAATAAGCTTATCTTGAATTTAAAGGTCAATGCTTTTTTACAATAAGGTAATTACGATAATATATCTGGTTTCAAAAAATAAATACACCATCAATGAAACTACTATATTTTATGAAATTACCATATTTTAAAAAGGCCTTATCTTATCTATATAATTTATAATAAAGACAATTGAAGAGCTTAATTATCTGTATCTCGAAAGGATTACCAATCCCCTTTCTAGTTTAAAAAATATCCTTATCAGCGTCTTTTAAACGTTTCCTACGCTCAGATAACGCTTCGGCGGCTTTACGAGCTTTCTCTTGACTGGTATGAACATATAATAATGCCGTAGTTTCAGAAGTGTGTCCAAGCTGCTCCATAACGAGGGAGAGGTCCTTAGTTTCGTCCATTAGATTAGTCGCATATGTATGACGTAATTTATGAGGAGACATGCTGCGTTTTCCTTTATTAAACGCTTTAGTATATTTTCGTACTAGATCTTGAATTGTTCTAACTGTAGCAGGGGAGAAACCTTTATTATATTTTGAGAGAAACAAGTATTCATGCTCTGCATTAGTACCCTTATATCGCTTATTCCTTATATGTAAATATGCCTCTATATCTTCCATAACCTCTGCAAAGACAGTCACAATATCTTTCTTATCACCTTTTCTCATAACAGATATTGTACTCTTTTCAAAGTTAAGATCTCTAATTCTAATTTCAGCAATCTCGTTTACACGTATACCGCTACCTAGAAGAAGGGAGAGGATGGCGTAATCTCTTTCTTTATCTCTTAAAAAATAGGATAGTTGACGATTAGAAAGCCCTTTCTCATAATCATTTTTAACATAATATAGGAAATCAATATCAGAATCGTCCTGAAAGATAGCATCTGCCATTTTATTACTTCGGGAATTTAATGATTCTTTTTCTTTTATGACAGGTATTTTTTGCATAACATTACGATGAAATAGTGGCTCACCATCGTTACCCTCATATTGAGTCGTTAGGTATTTAAAAAGAGAACGTAAAGCTGATTTCTTCCTGTTAATGATAGACTTTGAACGAGTTTTCTTTTCATGCTTAGAAACATTATATTCTTCTTCTTCCAACTTCCTAAAGTATGCTTTCGCTAACTCAAGGGGGAGGGTAGCTAAAATATCATGATGAATGTCGTTTAAATGATCTGCTTCTGAGATTCCTTCCTGTATTAACCATTTAAAAAAATCTTGATAATCTAATAAATAATTTAATAGGGTGGAGGGAGACCGCTTGTTGTCCTCCATAGCAAATATATAATCCTTAACATATTCTGGCATTTGAGAGTATAATGCTTTATATTTTTCTTTGTGTTTTTGATGTTGTCTGGTATTGGCCAATAAAGACATCCTTTCTAATTGGAAATTATGTAGAATTTCGTGTAAAATACAATTTTTACGAGTAGTTGTTTACATAATAAATTTATTGTTAATTAATATAATAGTAGTGATCTTGTATATTCCATAAAGTCTATCAAATGATCTTCAACTAATCTTTGTAAGGTAGATAAATTGGTTTCTTGAAAATCGTAAACAGCAATATTTCTAAAACCCACTAAAAACTTCATTTTTTGAACGATTGAAGAGGGGAGAATATAGGCTGTTTCTAATAATGTAAAAGCATCTAGACTATTTTGCGGCAAACCAATTTTCTTTTCAATAACAATATGCATCGCCAAATCAATACTTGCTTCACACGCACGTTGCAAGTTAAGGATGATAGAGTCTTGCTTAGTGATATTTTGTAGATTTTCGGGATTATTGTCATATTCTTCTTTGACTCGTTTAACACAACGTTCAATAACGTTGATTTTATTTAGAATTACATCATTCTTCATTTAAGATTGACTCACTTTCTAGAACATAGTTACAATTAATTTAATCATTGGAATATAAAGTCATTTAATATAAGGCACATTACGGTGTTTCAGTTTTTGCTAATTGCGCTTAAATATAAATCCAGAGAATCTTCTACTTCTTCAGCAACCAATTGGATAAAATCAGAATAATCCTCTTTTGTATGTGATAAATCAAGTGCCTCATAATATGCTAATCGATTTTTTACTTTTATAACAACTGGTGGATACCCATCCTTCATCAGCTCTAAATTTAACAATAAGCGTGATGTTCTTCCATTTCCATCGATAAATGGATGAATACCAACAAAAATAGCGTGTAACATTGCACCACGTACGACTGGATGAAGTTTAACTCCTTCGTCATGATACCAATTCATCATTTGCATCATTTTTTCAGAAATCAAGTAATGTGCTGGAGGAGTATGTTGTGCACCCGATATGAATACTTGTTGATCACGATAAACCCCAGCATATTCATCATCAATTCCTTTAAGTACTAGCCGATGCAAATTTTTAATTTGCCATTCAGATAAGGGATCACTTTTATGTACAATATCCTCAACATACTGAATAGCATCACGATGGTTTATAACTTCTAGGTGTTCTCGCATAGTTTTTCCACCTACAGTTATTCCTTCTAACACTATTTTCGTTTCATTAATAGTGAGTGTATTACCTTCAATTGCATTTGAATTATAAGTCCATTCAAGCAACATCTTTTCTCTGAGGCCTTTTAATGTGTATTTTGGTAATGGCCGTGCTGTATCTAATGCGGCCTTTTTACGATTGATTTCATCAAACATTGATTATCATCCTTTACATGAACATAATTTTGATAAATTTAAATTATTCTTATTGCTCATCTGGATAGTAAAGGTATTTACGAAGAACAATATCTCGATGCTTTAAGGATTCACCATTAAAACGAAGCCATATTTCATCATCTGCCATTACTCCATGTGTTTTACGAACGATTCCCCAACGGTTATAAATTTTCAACCCGAGGACATTTAATAATTCATCGGTATTGGCCCTAGTAGGGGGAAATACACGCCATTTTAGCCATCTTTCTAGTTCTTCTTTAGTTATGGATCCCTTAGGGTTAGGGGGAAATTGTTTATTAAACCCTTCAATGTAATTAATAACGTATGGTCTGTCACTTCCAGGTGGTTTTAGAACTACTTTTGCAATAAATCATCAAAAAACATTACATCAAACTTCATATAACCGATCAATTTTATCACCTTAAATTTTCTAACATATTTCAAATTCATTTCGGAAAAACTTTCATAAATTGACTTAATTTTATTATAGCAAACATTTGTTTTGTTTTCTATATTCAACTATTCGTAAAATTAGTATTTTACACGAAGTTTGTATAAAAGGAGGAAGATTGTATATAACAATCCTCTTCCTTTTTATGTGAATAATTATGTTGATTTTCAGTGTTCTTTTGTAAATAAAGAAATATTAATATCTTTTAATCCATCGATAACAAACACTTCTTTTGATTCAAAACATTCTAAGTGAATCCGGAATTGTCCGCACTTTTCTAGATTATCCAAAAATGATTCTAACCCACCAGATTTTTCATTTGTAATTCCTGTTATGTGATATTTATTATTAAATGTAATTTCAATTAGTACGTATTTTTCACGTTCTGTCAGGTTTACATCAATGTTATTGTCCATATCAATATACAATTGTTGGTCAAAAAATTGAAATAAGTCGACTGATTTTTTTATTTGTTCAAGTACACTTTTGAATTGTTGTTGATTCTCATATACTTTACCTATAGCTGGATATAAAGCAGATCCAGTATGATCTGAAAGCTCTAAAGCGCCGAGAAAAATAAAATCATTTCTTTTTTGTATTGAAACGGGTAAGCAGGTTTCTTTAACATAAATATTTAATTGATTTTCTCCTGCAAGTTCAATTGTAGTAAGTGATGTTCCATTCTTACCTATATCAATAATACCAACTTTCTTTCCAACAGTATCATTAGAATTGAAAAATTGATCATAATAATGGTAAAAGAAGTTCTTAAAATGAATAATTCCTTCAGAAAGGCATCCTTTCTCAACAAAACTAAGGGAAATTCCGAGGAGGGCTTGATAATTTGCTTTATCCCTTAACAAACATTCTTCAAAATAATGTATTGCATCGTCGTATAACCCTAGAAATCTATATAATTCCCCCTTACGAGCATATGCCTGGTACATATTAGGTTCTATGAGAATTGCTTGATTGACATGATATAAGGACATTTCTAGGTCCATATTTTCAAAATAACAAATACTGATATTTAAGTGAGCTGAAGAAAAACTATTGTTTAATTCAAGACATAATTTATAATTATTAATAGCATTTTGATTATCATTATTAAGCCAAAAGATATGAGCTAAATTGTAATATAATTCAGGGGTTCTTTTGATGGTTAGTGCATATTCTAATTGTTGAACTGCTTCAGTATACCTTTTAAGCGCTCCTAAGGATGTCCCTTTTATGAAATTCGCTGCATAATTTAATGAATTTATTGATAACACACTATTACTATATTTAACAGCTTCTTCAAATTTTTTACACATTTCGTTAAGAGCAGCGCATTGAAGAAATATTTCTTCCTTCGGATAGAATGTCACTAAACTTTTATAGATATCCAGCGCTTCTTTATACTCTCCTTTTTTAATTAACTCATCTGTAAAATTCAGTTTATCTTCTAAAGGTTTTAAGATAGCTTCCTGGGTATCCCCTAAAACTGAAAGTATTTGAGAAGAATTTATTACTTGATTTTGGTAAATTTCTTTTATTATCTTACTAGCTACTGATTGAACTGAATGAACTTGAATTAATCTATCTATATCATTTAAACCAATGTGTCCTCTTTTACTTCTTAAAGTTTGTAACTCTACTTTTAAACTATTTAGAAACTGGTTAATATTAATTGAAATCTGTTGGTTTTCAGCCCATGTCCAAACAGTTGCTAAAAGAATAGCATCAATGGTTTGTTCTGGAAAACATTTATATTCACTATTTATAAAAATATCTTTTTCCTGTTCCAATCCTAAACTAAATATTTTTTCATGAAATTCTAAGGCGATATTTTGTTTAAACGTTTCATCAAAATCTGACTCTATTACGTTGCGATATTGATCTCTTAATTTTATTAACTGATCCAGTTCTTGATTAAAATTTGAGCCAACAATCATTAAGCCATTACTTGGTTCAAGAAATGATTCTTTGAATATTTTCTTCAAATCAGATATAGTTAAATTTTTTTTCTTTACCTGAACAGAAATAAAAGTATTTTCTTGATGAATTACAAAGTCATTAATTGTTTCAATACTTAAGCTTTTTACAGTGTTGCCCCTATTTATGTATTCAAAGAAGCAAATTATTGCAGAAATATCTTGATAGATTAATCCCGAAGAATTATAAGCACCTCCGGATAATTTCTTTCCAAAGTATGGTGGTTTTTCATTCATATTTAGATCACCCTATTAAAAAAATTATTTAATACTTCAAAGAATTAAATTTAAAAAACATCTAATTTGTTTTAGTTTTTTGAGATTAGATATTAGCCACACCCTGCTATACCTTCTTAGCATCACTAATTGCATTAATTTTCTCTTCAACAAGCTTAATCATATATTCATTTATATATATCTGATTCCTTCTCTTCCAATCTGAAATGAAAAAATTAAAAGTCGTGATAAAATACATAGAAAGAAATATACCAACTATAATTAGAGCTATAATTTGATTAGTGATATAAGTTAATAATGGGGACCCATATTCGAATTTACCAGTTTGAGGAGATAATTGAGAGTTGAATAAATAACATAAATTGCCGTTACTAATCATATTATTATTCCTCGTAAACCAAAATAAGATATTTCTTTTTGATGTGCTTCTAGATGCTTCTTAATTACATTATATATTGTTAAAGGTTCTAAACTACCTTTACCAAAATACTTCTCTAAAACTGCTAATTCTTCTTGTGCATTTTCCCTTATATTTTTATATTTTTTTGTCTATTTATTATTTTTTGTAATATGTTCTTATTCATTTTCTCACCATTTTTAAGGAACTTTATCATTTCTTGTTCAAATACAATTTGTTGTTCTAAATTTCTCTGAAGCAATTCTTTATTGATTTCAACAATAATATTCATTCCTGATATAGAAACAACTTGTCCAAAGGGGCTTTCTTTTGTTTTATCAAATAATATCTCTCACCATAATTAAGCATCTTACTACTATGTATATTTTACCATTTATACTCAGGATTTCTAAAAAAATATAGAAAATTTGGTCTTCCTTAATATATATAGTTAAATTAGATTTTTTATAATCTTAAACTCTTCGCTCAAAACTGATATTTTACACGAAGTATTTTAAAAATTAAGAGAGGTTTCCTCCCTCTTCTGTTTTTATCTTTTACCTGTTATTTCCAATTGGACGATTATTTGAAGATAGCATTTTTCAATTGCGTAGTATTCTTGTAATGTGCAGCAATGGAAAACTGTATTAATCATGTCTCTTTCAAACTATAGCACGAATTTCCCTGAATATCCTAAGACAAATTAGCTTGAGCTTATGTCTTGTGGCTCTCTCTCAGTCGGTTTATATCCGCTCTAGGTGAAAAACCGAACATGCGGGAATATTCTCGACTGAATTGCGATTGACTTTCGTAGCCCACCCTGAATGCGACATCAGCTATATCTGATGACTCAGCTAATAATAAACGTCTAGGATTTCGCTAGGGCTAATCTCAAGTTTTAGAGCTAAATAAGGAGAGTCAGCTGAGGCTTTGATAACTTGCCCTGTAACTGGCAAGTCAATGGATGCCACAATGTAATCCCAAGGACCATACCTAAAATATTCCTCTCCTAACCATACCTCTTTTTCTCCTTGTACGATAATGCAAAAAGAGGGCTCATTAACCCTAGAGATGGGTTCGGTAATAATAGATTCACGGATGAGAAATAAAGATGAAATAGAGGTTTGATGAACACCATCCTGCCATGTGTAACGCTCAATAAGTTTTCGTAGTATTCTGCTTATCAATTTTCTCAGACATATCTTATCTCCTTCTTCGTTCATCTTAGATTGTTTCATTTTACTTGATATTGGTTGAGTGAGGAAGTGATTTGATAGGATTAGGCAAAAACCTGATAGTAATGGGTTTAGGTTTAGTTCCTGATTTGTGACATAATTAGAAGTGCAATATCCTAACTAAAAATAGATATGTGTTAATAAATGAAAGTGAGGATTAAAGAAGTGGAATATGTGAAACTAGGTAATACAGGATTGGATGTATCTAGATTTTGTCTTGGCTGTATGAGTTTTGGTGAAGCAGAAAAATGGATTCATAAATGGGTACTTAATGAAGAGCAAAGTCGCTCTATTATTAAAAAAGCACTTGATCTTGGGATCAATTTCTTTGATACGGCAAATGTATATTCAATGGGAACCAGTGAGGAATTTCTTGGACGAGCTCTAAAGGATTACGCCAATCGTGATGAAGTTGTAATCGCAACAAAGCTACATGGCCGAATGCATGAAGGTCCAAATGGCGCAGGATTATCCCGAAAGGCAATCATGAGTGAAATTGATAAGAGCCTGAAGAGACTGGGAACCGATTATGTAGATCTTTATATTATCCATCGTTGGGATTACAATACCCCTATCGAAGAAACGATGGAAGCATTACATGATGTGGTGAAAGCTGGAAAGGCAAGATATATCGGTGCATCAGCCATGTACGCATGGCAATTCCAAAAGGCATTACATGTAGCTGAAAAAAATGGCTGGACTCGCTTTGTTTCGATGCAGAATCATTACAATCTCATATACCGTGAAGAAGAAAGGGAAATGCTTCCTCTTTGTAAAGAAGAAAAAATTGGGGTGACTCCATATAGTCCGCTTGCATCAGGAAGATTAACCCGTGATTGGTTGGAATCAACTCAACGCTCCGAAACAGACTTCATATTAAAATCTAAATATGATGCGACTGCTGAAGCAGATCGATATGTTGTAGAGAGAGTTGCTGAATTGGCAGAAAAACATGGAGTTCCACGAACTCATATCGCACTGGCTTGGCTACTACAGAAAGAACCAGTAACTGCGCCCATTATAGGTGCAACGAAAATCTCTCATCTCGATGGTGCTGTAGGTTCTTTATCAGTTAAGCTAACTCCTGAAGAAATGACATACTTAGAAGAACCATATGCACCACACCCAATAGTTGGTCATAATTAATCCTTTGTTTATAAATAAAAGATAACCCAATTTTCTTTACAAGGAAGATTGGGTTTTCTTATAATCTTCGAGGAATCTCCACTTGCTCTAACAAAATCACCTAAAAATGAAGATATTTATTGCGAAGTATTTAGTCAATTGTGTACTTATAAGAGTTTCCACAACATGGCCGATTGATGAAAAAAGAGACTTGGATTGAATCCTAGAGTTTCATCCCACTTGATGTGTTAATAACACTTATCTCTCTTTCCTGAAAAAACCGTCTAAATCCCAGTAATTTCAATGGTTTAAGACGTTATTTATACTTAGGTTTAGTTGTGTTACACGAAGTTTATTTAAGAGTTAGAAAATGCTAGCTTCTTTAACTTACTCGGTCACAATCGAAAATCCCCTTCATGCTTATACCTAAACGTTGCGTCAATGATGATACTACATGCGAGCGGATTGGTCTGTTCAACCTATCTCAATAGCTTGTCCAATTGCAACGGTCAGTCAAGTGATGAATGACCGTTGTCAAATCATTGTGGAAAAAACAGGTCTTATTTCTGAATCCTTTGTCTACTTTTCTAGGATATCTTCAGATTTACCGAAGTCTTTATTTAATATCCTATTTTAGTATGATTTTCTTACCTATAACCATTTTAAACAACATCTAAAAATTCATCGATCGTCAGTTGCTCAAAATTCTCAAAAATATTTTGTCCGGTTTCAAGGAATCTATCTGAAAGTAGGTATCTTCTTACATTTTTAATTTTTTTCTCTTCAACTGAAGTGAACGAATAATTCTGTTCATGTACAGTTACATTTATACCCATTTGTACAATTTGTTCGATAATTTCTTTTATATAATTATGAACCCACCGCCTCATTTTCTTCTTAAATGGGACCGGTAATTGTCCCCAAACAGGATTAATTTTTTCACAAATACTTGTACTATTAAAAGAAAAAGGTTGTGGTCCGATATTTTTACCTATAACACTTCTTATAGAATTTCGAACCTGCGTTTGTAGAATTTCTCCATTTTCTTTCTCTAATTGACCATTAATATCTACTGGAATAATATAAATCAGAGCATTGTTTAATAAAGTTTTTTCATTTATAACCCTATGACTCTCTAACTCCTCTCCATTTCGCACTGATAAGTATAAACCATCTGGTTTAATTTCAATTCCAAAAGTATCATGCTTCATAGCATGTCCCAACGTATCTTTAACTTTTTCACTAATAGATTGCAGAGTTTCAAACATATGTTGTTCTTTTTGTTGATTAACACCATAAATAACTTTTGTATTTATTTTCGCTTTACTTTCTAATCCAAAAAAATTTTTTAAATGATCCAATGGTAAACTCAGGTATCCAGCAGCTTGCCTTGTTCCATGATGTGTCCAATCAACATCAAAGTCTTGGACTTTGCATTCAATTAATAAATATTCTTTATCACTGTCCTTATATAAGACTACTTCTGGTGTCACTGCTTTTTTAGGTTCACATATTCCTTTTAACTTTTTTATACTCCCCAGGTCAAGCGGTATAGTCTTTTCTATTTGTTTTAAAGAATAACCTTGCCTATTAAAATATGGATTTAAGCTAGAACCTTCCGGGTATGGTAAACTCAAATGTATTAGCAAATTTAGTTGAAATAATGGAGTCAATTCTGTTCTCATAAATCTTTGCCACCTATTACTTGATTTAATATTCCTTCATACGGAGAGTTACCAATATATACATCAATCTGTGGATCTAAGAATTTCTGAATATTAGTTACTAAGCGATGAATTGTATTCCCGCATGTACCTTTTGGAAGAAATAGAATAAATTCTTCCTTACTTAAATCTAGAACAACATTTTGCCATAAGTGAAGATCTACCCCGTAAATGTGCACCCTTTCTTCACTCACCCTTTTTATTTCACCATAAATTTTAAATGGTTCTCTTCCTTTCGGAAAAGTGTATTCCACAAAATTATTAAATACATAATTATTTAAAGGCTTACTAAACC
The DNA here is from genome assembly GCF_002577655.1 of Bacillus sp. AFS040349. Classification (NCBI taxonomy): domain Bacteria; kingdom Bacillati; phylum Bacillota; class Bacilli; order Caryophanales; family Bacillaceae; genus Bacillus; species Bacillus sp. AFS040349. The sequence continues at coordinate 20,775 of NZ_NUMC01000043.1, forward strand.
TAATTGTAACGGGACTTGCCTTAAAAGAATTATCTATTAGATTATTCTTACTCTTTATTTCCTCTACCTCTATCCAAGTCTTTTTCTCCAAACGCTCTGTCATATCTTGATATACAGAGACGATTTGTTTCAGTTGCATACGATGATCAGAAAAGCTATCGGAGCGATTTGTAAACTTACCATTTTGATATACATCATGACCACCTTTTCCAACATGACTTGGAAAGCGTAAACTTCCAACTGAGTGAAAAGAAGAGATGTACTGTCTCACTCCATTTAGTTTATGTACTATACCACCTAACTCTTCTACTAATGATACCGACGAAGCTTTATGTTCTATAATCTTTTCTTTATTTAGGTGATCTATTTCAAACATTGAATTAAACTCGAATTTCATTTTTGTAAAACGTTCTGGGGGATGGTATAAAGTAATTTCCCTTAAAAAGTTGTCATACATTTTACCAGAAATCCATAAAGAGTCTAAGGTTGTTGACTTCTTTACATAAGATTGGGCTAGTTGGTCTGAATACTTAGAAGATTCAGTCGTATATAATGTACAAAATCGTGGATTTATCTGCTCGATAAACCCTACTAATTTATTATTTTCATTTAAAGTATATAATTCCTCATCTATTTGTTTAAGAAAATGTTTTTGGTCACCAAATAAATTCTGAATATTTAAAATTTCTTTCGAAATAGGTACAAACCCAAAAAGGCTTTCATTAAATGTTTCAAACACATATGACTTTAAGAGAGTATTTTTCATTTTATAATTATCAATTTGCTCTTTGGTACTTTGAGAATATTCTTCCAGATAACTAAATATATCTTCTCTAGAATTCCACTTACCTTCCACTCTAACAGTTCCCCCCATGTTATATGATTATAAGTACGAAAAAACCCTCCCCATGTAAAGATGAGGAGGGTTCGTGGGAACGGTGCGCTCAATTGCGCGGAGTGCTAGGACTCATTGTTCCCAAACATTGAATGCGCTCGGTTACGCGGTGCGCTAAGGCACAACATACTATATTATATACTGATACTTTACTACATATTCCATCATATTGCAATATTTTATTCCTCTAGAGTAGCAGCCGCTGTCTGGTATGCACTTTGTTTCAATTGCTCTTTCAATGTTTCAATTTCATCCATTAATTCTTTATTTTTTTGTTGTTCCTCAATTAATTTAATTTCTGCATCTTTAAATTTTTTAAACATATTAGGCATGAAATGCTCCATAACTGCTAAATCAATCTTATCCAATACTTCTGATCTAACTTTTGCATTTTTTCCATCTTTTGAATGTTGATATAAAACCCTATTTTTGTCTACCCCACGAATAGCCTCTAAACAAATTCCACTTTCATGATGAAGTCCATCACTTGAATCAACATCAATATGAAGAGGATCACTATCTCCGTGTTTTCCCGAAGTAATAGGTGCTACAAGAAGTTGCCCTTTATTATTATCAAACAATACTACTGCAGGATGTAAAAATGTTAGTTCTTTGTTAAAATGCCCAAATAACTCAACTTCCACTATATGGCCTCTAGATAGATTTTTCCTAAAGATACGAGGAATTTTTTTTGATTGGTCTAAAACATATCTTTCCAGTCCCATTAACCAACGAATACCATAATATTGGTTTTGTTTCAGTATTACATTAAATAAATCTGATAGTAGTTCATTACTGTCTTTAATTAACTCTAGATCTTCATGCATTTTAGGTATATTTGCACTTGGAGTTGCTTTGAAACCACTTAGTTTCGCTTTGTATTTATTTGTTCTCAATCAGACCTCTCCTACTTCAAGTATATAATTCTAATGCTCCTCTATTATACTCTTATTAACGGAGTTACTTAAAGAAAAAATACAGATAGATAGTATTAGATTAATAACAATTCAATGTTTTCCATCCGTATAATACTAGATTATTCATACTCCATTAGTTAGGCACAAAAGCACTCCCCCTTCCAACCGGTTGTGTTAGATAGTTATCGCTCCCTTTTCCTCTTGTTCATACCGTACGTGAGACTTTCATCTCATAAAAAGGCAGTGTCTTATATTAACGCAATTAAGGGATTTACTGTATTTGCGAGTTCAGTTATTATCCTATATTTAATTACACAGCTATTATTGGAGGTGACAAAGTGCTTTTTGAAAAAAATTCACTCTTTGACAAGATTAAAAAGCAAGGAGCCACGGGAAAAGAACAGAGTACTACTACTCCTGTTCCTTCAAAAGCAAAAGTGTGAATGCAAATATTTTACCTAAATTTGGACATAAACTAGAAATATCATCCAAGAATAGAGAAGTTTGAAAGCTAAAATAGCAATTGATAAATATGAATATAAATGCTATTATTAATGTATCCTAAAATTTTTAAAGGGATGTTTTTTCATCCTCTTAAAATGTGTAACAAAAAAGCGGCTCTTCGGAGTCGCTTTTTTGGCTTTTATTTACTTTTTCATAGACCTTTTAGGTTCTCTTTTACCTGGTCAACAAAGTTTTTAGGACTATTATTTATATAGTATATTCTTTCGCTATTAAAATGTTCTGTTCCCACCAATTGCAAATCTATTTTTGCAGTTGATATCTTATTATCATTGTAAATAAGCTGAAGATTTATATCTTGATCATCCCTTGAAAAGGATTTACCTTCTGTTATATGAGATTCCCAATTCACTTCAATTAATTTTCCTTCTCTATTAATTTCTCTTATCATTTGAAGAATGACATCCTCACTTGAAGGATCGTCACTATACTCAAACATTGATTTAGAAAGGTTCTCAGGTAAAAAAAGTGAAGAAAAATACTCCCTCTCTTCTTCTATCAATGTAGCCGCCATAAAGTCAATCGTATTACCAACAGATTGAAATTCTTCTATAATTTCAACATCATAGTCATAACCAGCCTCATTATGATCATGGCTATGATTATGTTCATCATCTGAAGAATGTACTAAACTCTCGTCTAGTACATTCATTAATTCTTTCCCTTGTGCAATATCAGCCGAGTTAGTTTTAAAAAATAATAAATAGACTCCAGCACCAATAACCATTAAAACTATATATCCAGTAAAGAATAATATAAATCTCTTAATACTTCATCACCTACTAATCTAATTGCAGGAGCCCTGATCCTATTGGATCAATAGCGTTTGATTTATTTGTTGACCAATCCCCTTTACGAATTTCAAAATGAAGGTGTACACCTGTAGAGCTACCTGTTGTTCCTTTTATTCCAATCACTTGCCCTTTTTGAACTGTTTGTCCCGTCTGAACCCTTCTACTACCAGTAACCATATGAGCATAAACCGTAGTATAAGTTTCACCTTCGATATTATGTTTTATCATAATACATTCTCCATAACTTGAAGATGTATAGGACCTAACTACAACGCCATCCGCAGAGGCTACAATAGGGTCTGTTGAAGCATTTGAACCAATATCAATACCAGCATGTAATTTCCCCCAACGAGGACCAAACGGACTTGTGATGGGCCCTAAAGAAGGTCGCATAAATTTTCCTTTGGTTACTTCTGGAGTACCACCAGTATTTGAAGCAAATAATTCTGCATAGTGTACAACCTCATCAACATAGGCATTCGAATGGTTATAGCTATAAATCGCTTTACGTTTATCTTCTAAAAAACCATTATCCTTTAAAAGGTGTGCGGATGAAAAAACTGCATCCCATATGTTCCACATATCTGCCTCACCATCATTATTCCCGTCTGTTCCATATCCTCCCATTCTACTAATATATGAAATGCTCTTTTTATTACTTTCTGATATATTACCTTTACCATTACCGCTACATGTAGGATCTTGCCAACCAACCCAGGTACAAGGCATGAAGTAGAGTAAGAACCCAGCGCCTTGGCATATTTCTATACTAGGTTTCCAAGAACTCCTCCCCGAACCGTACGTACACCTCTCGGCGTATACGGCTCTCCACCTATCAATCTAACTTACCGTTGTGTAGATCGAGATGACACTTCTTACAGAGCGCCATCGTCTTACGGTTTCGTTCAATCATACGCTTTTCCCATCTTTTTTTGCCATCAAGGTTTTTTAGTTTCTTAATGTGATGGATTTCTAGTTCTACATTTTTTGAGTAACACCATTCGCATTGACCTGCAAGTAATCTTTCGATTAAACCTGTTCGGTTATAAATAATGTTCCTTGTTTTAGAAATCACATCAACATCAGAGTATGAAGATGGGAGTAATTGTTTTTTGAATCCATCTTTATAGAAGTAAGCAATTTTACTGCCGTTGGCAGTATCATACCTTACCGCAAAGTCTCCGTTTATACTGTATTTTCTATGAATTTTTCTTACACTTGATTTGTATTTATTAGCGAAAGTTTTGTACATGCTGTATTCCATGATGAATTTGAATCCATCTAGCTTATATACGTTATTCGCTAGTTTGTAATAGTTATACAAACCCCTTATTTCAGCATTATAGATGGTCAATATTTCAAGGTCATCATTTTGTAAAAGATGTGCTCGATGTGTAGACTCCCATTTGTTTGTTTTTTTATCTATTTTTAACGCTTTATATTCGATTAATTTATTACGCCAAACTTCATAAGGTAGTAATAGTTCACAGCTCATTGTTCTTGTTCTTTGTTTATGTCCACTAGCCGTGTATTTTGTCGTTTTATTATCATGACTAATTTTGATGTCATATCCAAGAAATCTTGCTCTTTTACTAGAATGAGTAATGAGCGTTTTTTCTTGAGACAATTCAATTTTCATTTCTTGATTGAGAAAATTACTGATGTCATGTTTTATTTGCTGACAATCTTTTTTACTACCAATAACCCCAATAATGAAATCATCGGCGTATCGCACGTATTGTATTCGTTTGTAGTTTTCGTCCATAGGGTCTTTATAGGGTAATTCCATCATGTGATTTTTCAACTCGTCCAAGTGTTGACGTGCTTCTTCTTTTTCTATTTCATCCATTTCAGACCATTTCTCTTTATACCTAGCATTCGCACGGTAGAGTCTGGCTTCACGTGTACGATACTCTTTTAGTCGTCTTCTTCCTTTTCCTTTATCAAAGTTCTCCTTGTAAGACATGATAAATTCATCAAGTTCATGTAAATAAATATTTGATAGGATTGGACTGATAATACCCCCTTGCGGAGTACCACTGTACGTTTTGTGATAGTGCCAGTCTTCTAGATAGCCAGCCTTCAGAAACTTCCAAATCAGATTGATGAATTTCTCATCTTCAATTCTTCTTTTAAGTAGTGTTATTAACTTGTGATGATCAATATTATCAAAGAAACCTTTAATATCTCCTTCGATAAACCATTTTGCTCCGGTAAATCTGTCTTTTACTTGCATGAGTGCTGTATGACAGCTTTTTTCTGGTCGAAACCCATGAGAATGTGGAGAAAATGTTTTTTCATACATCGCTTCGACTAACAACCTTACTACTTCTTGTACGAGTTTATCTTCGAAAGATGGTATGCCTAATGGTCTTTTACCAGTTTTCTTTTTTGGAATGTATACCCTTTTGGACGGTTTAGGTTGATAACTACAATCTTTCATACTTTCAATTAATCGTTCTATACGTTCTAGACTCATCCCATCAATGGTTTGTCCATCGACACCTTGTGTCATATTGCCTTCCTTCGCATTAATCCTTGCGTAAGCCATTAAATAGAATTCTACATTATAAAGATTTCGATAGATTCGTTCGAATTTGTAATCTTTGCGTATTGACTGTTTTTCTAGACTGTCTAACACAGTGTTTGGACTTCTCATAGAGCCTCACGCTCCTTTCCAATTTTAGTTAGACTTGATAAGCTGTTCCCCTTCGCCATGTAATGGGCTTTCCCCATCTCGGACTACTACGAGAACTCCGTTACCATATCAGATATTCAGATACAATTTATCATAGCTTTTATAAAAGCGTTCTGACGTAGGTAATCACCATTTAGCACATATAAGAACAAGCTTGATATAATGTCGGATATGACGTTCGCCCTTTACTACTTATTATAGTTGGTCAACGATAGACTACTCACATCTGACATACAGTTAATCAGTGTGTATTTCGTAATGAGTCTCCAATTAGCTAATACGTTTCGTTGTATAACGTAGGTAATCATCTTCCGTCATAGGTGGGCCAATAACCCCCTCGGACTGTCATTCAAGCAGTTTAGCTTTTATCCTCGTTTACATCATTTCACTTCGCTATTCAGTCGTATCGTGATGATTCGATAACTTATAGCTTTCCAAACATGCTACACTCCCCGATATTTGGTTTCCCTCACGGATAAGTTTGGTAGTGATAGGCTTTGTAGTCTTGCCTACTCCATGCAAAAGGAGATTTCTTATATGACCTTATGGTCGCACCTGCATATGGCCTTCAGCTCCCACGTATGATATCATTGGGTCCATAGTTGAGAATCGAGTTTCAATAAAATGGTGTGCCGCTAGATAATTCCAGTCAACTCCATATTTTTTATTAGCAGCTATATATATTTCCATATATTCTTGTGGAACTATCATACCCATTCCATTTTCTATAAATACATCGAAATAAGATCCGGTATATCCATCCATATGAATACCATTTTCTATAAGTGAGGCTACCAATAAATTGATATCATCATCTTTAAATTGTAATGACGTAATTGTACTGTCAAACTTCTCGTAATTCTTTATATTATTGACTGTATCGAGTTGCCACTCCTTAATCAACCGCTTGTAAGTAGTCGTTTTTGTATTACCTTCTTTGTTCTCACTTTGCTTTGCGAATTCTCCATTAACATCAACTTCTTTATAATAAAAAGTATCAAGAGTATTCCAAGCATGAGCGGATTTTAAGAATTCCCTCTTTACAGTTTCTTTTTCAATAATTGTTTCGGTTTCAATATGTTTATGTTCTTCTCGTTCAGAACAAAATGCACTTGAAATTTCCTCCCTAGTTTGACATCCTTCGGTTCCCATATTGGAATAAGTGTAGGTGGTTACTTCAGTTTCTATCACCTTTTTTATCTCATAAGTATCTTCATGGGTTTCATATTCAAAATCTGGTGCAAGCCCGTTAACAATTGGTTCAGGATCAATTTCCCAAGGCTGTTTATCTTCCTTTAATATTCTAACTGCATCTATGGCAGTAACTAATTTAAAGGGAGGTCTATATTGCTCTAACTCACTAGAATCTAGAATTAGTTGATTAATCTGTTTCTTTGCTTCTTCCGGTGTGATAGGTGAATCATCACCGAACCATTCAAGACTAGGAGCAACTATTAAAATTGCACCACCGATAATAGTAATAACTAAAAATACTATAGTACCTGGTATTCCTATTAGTGCTACAAGACTAAGGAAAGCCTTTAATAAAAGTTTACCTATATATAGAGCTAATTTCTTTAAAACTTTTAAAAGTACTTTCCTAATTACTTTCTTTACTAACTGTTTAACTTTTCGTTTAGCGTATTGTTTGGCATACTGCTTAGCATTTTCTTTCGTTTTTTCCAAAGCATTCCCCATCTATATAACCTCAATCTTTCTTAGGAGGGAAATTATTGTTATTTGTAGGTGGAACTATTGGTTTGTTAGGAATTAATGTGGAGTTATCCCCTTTATTAATTTGGTTATTGTTAGGTACTATCGGTTGGGTTGGTGGTACTTTTTCACTCTTATTTGGCATTGAACCCTGTTGATTCATATTAGGCAAAGGTTGCTCATCTATTTTAGGAACCAAATTAGTTCTAATTGGTGGTTCATTTGAATTTACCTCTGACGTATTACTGTCGATAAACGTGCTAACATGTGGAGTTTTCACTGAATTATCAACCTTAAATGTTTGAACGTCCATTTTTCCATTATTAGGACTTTGCACTTGTTGTGTAGCATACTTTTCAGAAGTAGGATTCATACTTATAACACCCGTATCACTAGTTGTAATCTTATGATCCTGCATAACCTTAGCATTTTTAGGTAGACTTGGATCACCCGGACCATAATTAGATATAGGTGTAAGAGTATTATTTGGACCTTTTTCAGCTAAATAACTTCTGTCCCTTTCTGTAACAACTGAATAGTCTGCCCCTTGATCAAGTCTACCAAGTTGCGGATTTTCTACACCTTTACCCATTACACTTGTGGCAGCATCTGCCCCCATTTGATATCCAATACCTCTACCATAAAGGGCTTCACCCATGACACCACCTGCACGCTGTAAAGTTTCTCTACGAGCCTGTGGACTGTTTCTAAATTGGGGAGAAACCATCGCATCACCTGTTGCTCTTCCGAGGTTACTTGCAACAGTTCCAAGATTACGACCAGCTTGTTGAAATGGGTTCATATTTTGCTCACGAGATTGCTCACGAGTCATTAATGGATTTTCCTCAAAATTACCTTTTATTGATTGACCGAAGTTCTTTGCTTTGTCAGTCATTCCTTTACCGACACCAAAACCAACGACTCCAGAACCGTATCCAGCACTTTGTCCCATATTGGCCCCCGCTTCAGCCATAATGTGTTGACCAAAGGGACTTACACCTAAACCAGTTGCATTTCCTCCCATTCGCCCAATAGCTGATCCAACTCCACCTGCAACATGCCCAACCGTTCTCATACGTTGAGTGAATTTACTAGGATTTGAACTAACGTTTTGAACAGCACCTCCATATTGACGCTCCTCATTCATTCCCATCATAGGGTTTAAGGAATTCATTGCACCGCCAGATTTCCCATTATTCATGGCCATCATTGACATTCCAGTGTTTCCTTTACTACTTTGTCCACCTTTCCCTGAAGATCCATCAAATAACCCTTTACTCTCTGCATAACCATTTTTAACTCCATTCTTTATATCACCTACCGCTTTAGCTCCATGCATAAGAGAACCAAAGCCAGCAGCAGTACCAATCATGGCTAACTTTCCACCACTCTCAGAAGTAGCCCCCATTGCAAAACGAAGCGACTCTGAAACTGGGATAAAGATAGATAAAGCAATAATATATGTCAACCAATCTGTGTTGCTATCAAACAACCAGAAATACAACCAAAATATTGCTGCATGAATAGTTTGAGCAATTGTTTGTGCCCATAACTCCTTCATAGCATAGCTTGTAATACCTTGTAGCTTAGGAAAAAAAATAGTTGATATCCATACAGGTGCTAGAAGTATTAAACCGCTAATCATAATTAAGCGTTGAGTATAATAAGCTTTAAACCAAATTGAAACTCCTAGAGAGAAAAAGGAAACGATAGCATCCTTTATCCAGTTGTCACCTTCTCCAGAAGATAAATCAGTAAACTCAATCTTTTCACCAGCTGTTTTCCCGTCTTGACTAGTCAAAACAGTAGCTCCTAAATCTCTTAGACTAACTGGATCAGTAATACCGGTTTCAAACATTTGTACAAAATAGTGATTTAAAGTAAAAAATGAATTAACAAGCGGGAAGAACTGAAAAAGTAAAACAATCCCCAAGATAACCTTCAAAAAATTATCTGTTATGTCAGATTTCATACTTGAGGAAAATTTTGCATATCCATGTTGAATCCCCATCATGACAATAGCACCACAGAGTAAAAAACCAACAACAAACAGCATCATGTTAAATCCATTATATATAGCACTGTTATATTGCTCCTGTGCATACAATCCCCATATCTTCCCTGCTCCTTGATAGAAAATATAATAAGCGGGTTCATGTAGTCCTATGAATGGCTCTAATATCCATTCAAATAGTTTTGAAAACATGAAAGCAAACGGCTTTTCGTACCACTTACTTTCAGCAGCGTGTGCAGCTGAACCAGGGAAGAACATCAACAATAGGATCAAAATAAACGCAATTCTTCTTTTCTTATCTGATTTTAACTGTTGTTCAAGTGTATTTAGCGTCATACTAATGACGCCTCTCTAACTTCTTCTTCTTCCTGCTTGTCATACTCTTCTAAGCCTGGTAGAAGACCATTATTGATTAGATAGTCCGTATCAGTATCAATAAACCCACGCATTTCATCACTAACTTGTACTTTTACATATGCAGAAGATCCACCAACACGAAGTATTCCTTCCCCTTTAGTTTGGGAATCCTCTGATTCAGCAGGCTTACGACAAATGATTTGTAGTTCACCCTCAGACAAGTTAAAAATTGACTGCAATTTTCGTTTTTCCTCATCATCAACTGAACCTAATCGAAGGAACAATGCACTTGTTGCTTGCTTTACAACTGCTTGTCCATCTGAATCTTCTAAGAACGGATTTAAATCCTGTGTAATAATATCTACACCCGCCTGATACTTACGACTACGGCGTGCTAATTCCTCAACGAATTGCATAGCACCATCAATTCTTTTCATTCTCCATGCTTCCTCGATCTTCAAGCGTTTTTTAAATCTACGTAAAGAAGGCCTCTTAACGAAGTATTCCCATCCTAATAGGGTAAGGACATGCATGATAATGTCGTATATATCAGATCCTTCAACAGCTTTCATGTTAAAGTTTACCCAACATATATCATCAAGTAGGTTATCGATTTTCTCCCCATTAAACTGGGTTTCACCATCGAGAATTTTTCCATCTGGTCGATCTCTTAGGTATCCTCTTAATACCTTAATTAATCTTCTCGCATCAGGATCAATAATTTCTTGATATGAAAAATCATGCAGATTATATCCTAAGGTTGTATTCTTTAATATTTGTTTGTAGATATCAGATAGGGTAAATTCAGGTTTACGTTGTTTTTTATACGTAATATCTCCATTTGATAATCTAACTGGAGTTTTTTCATTTTCATACAGTGATTCTGGATTCTCTGTAATACCCCATTCTTCAATTACATCCATAATTGCTTTTTTTAATAATTCCTTTTCAAGTGAAGAGATTCCATCTAACAACTTATTGTAGAACGTTATTAATCTACCAACTTTTGAACCTATTGGTACGATAACTTTTGAAACTCTTCTTCCATTTGGTAAAGTCTGTTCAATTTCTTCTTCGGTCAAAGCACAAATATTAATTGTACAAGATCCACCTTCACGTATCTCAACCTCTTTTCCGCCCATAAGTACACATATAGGTCCATTCTCCCCATCAGGATCAATACTAAAGATCCGATATCCTAGTAATACTTGTGAACTGGAAATATACTTGTTACTGAATGATTTACCAGAACCAGAGGCACCAACTATAAGAGAAGAATAGTTATCTAAGTAAGGGGCAAATACATTTAAAAATTCCATATTTTGATTGTGTAAATTCGTACCAACAGGTACACCACCGCTGAATGGAATTTTAGAAGAATAGAATGGAGAAGCAGCAACAATTGAAGTCCTATCAAAGAATCTTCTATCAACTGTTGCGGTAAGTCGATTACCCGAGAATGGTAGAGCTGATAACCATCCATCCTTTTGGCGAGCGTACAACGGTCTCAGATTATGTTCGTTATGTTCTAAGGTATCTTGGATTAACATTCCTATGTTATCAAGGGTCTTGTCGTCCTTTGCAAATAACGTAACAACCATTGTACCTAAGAAACCATCATTGTAACCATCACTAATCTCATCCAGCAGGCGTTCTGCGTTTGATCTTGCTTTTAGAGCTTCGTTTTCCTCAATATCGTTTCCTGACTTTCTCGCTTGAATAACACGAGAACCTTCGTCTGTAACTGCATTCTTATATTTACGAGTCGCTTGGTTTTTAGTGAGTTTAGTAAGGTGAAACGTTATATTACTAGCTCCTGCACGATACAATGTCTCTAATTCTCCTGTAGATATAGAGGTATTACCAAAATCTAAAATGTAGGACCTAGAAGAATATTCTGCACCTGCTCTTTGGTCACATTGGTATGCACGATCTTTAACATGTTCAGGAAAATGCACACCTGCTGAACCAATTTTATCGAAATAACTTTGTCTTGCTACAGCGTGTAAATCCTCTTTAGCTTTTTTTCCTTTTTTACTTGCTCTACTCTCTTCTTGTTCTATATCTTGTTCTTCTGTTAATTCAGGCGATGCAGCCTTCTTCTTTTTAAATAGCCCCATACTCTGTTGTCTCCTCTCCATATTCTTCAAATCTAACTTTAGGTTTTGATTCTTTCCCCGTAACAAATGGTGATAAAATACCATCTTTCTCAATAAAACGGTTGAAATGTTCAATGCTCCCTGTTTGTTTATTTACTGAAAAATATAATGCCTCATAAAGCTGTCTTTCAGAACAGATATTACTTCTTCCGCCCATATTGGCATAGTTACGTACAATAATTTGAGCAACTCGATTGAATTCATTTCTTACCTTTAAAATAATTGAATCTTCATCTAGATCTTCTAAGAGCTTTTGGTCGTAATAAAGGTCAACAGTAAAATAACTATGGTAATCAAACTCATCTACTGTTTGTTGCCAATATTCCATGTACGGGAAGAACATCGTTTCTCCATATCTCTGTGCAATCGGATTTAATTGTTCAAATGACTCTTGGTATGGTTTTAATTGTTCAGACAAGTCAATTGGTCTCGATTGAATATGAATCCCTACGTTAACTTCACGACCTGGCCCTAAGTTAAGCTGCGCTAATAATTGCTCATATGATAAATCAGTCGTTTGTTGTTCATTCATACTTCTTAGTAAATAGTTAATTGATTCAGTTTTAATTAATCCTATAAAGTGACGGCTCTCACCAGCTTCATTCAGCTCTACTACTTCACCATGAATCCCTTTAACCCCGATCAATTCTTGGAAGTTCACTTTAAGTTCTTGTGTGTCTTCACTTCCTCGTTTTGTTCCTAAATTATTCTTTTTAGATTTCCCTCGTTTTTTAAAAGGGTTAAATGGATATGGTTTTCCCATGATTGGGTAACCAAAGAAATATACTACGAGACCAATTAGTACAATCATTATTAAATTAGTTAACATATGTTATTGCCTCCAGATACCTGTTTGAGATTTCTTAAACTTCGAAAGAAATATAAGATGTTGATCGTAGTAGTATCCTGATTTCCCATTCTTTAAAAATGCCAAAATCAGAAAAGGTGCTGTTATTGGCAAAGTCAATGCACAAAGAACAAATCCAACAATAAATGTGAATCTTCCTGAAAATAAAATCTCTGAAGCTATTGATAGGTAAACTAATGCAGCAAATAAAATGTAAGTTGCTTGTCTCCACGAAACCCCTCTAATGCTTTTCCGTTCCGCTTCAGTATTAAACGGCATTCTAGTACGCATATAAATTCCTCCTACTCTTTAAAAAAAGACCTTACAAGTGAAGTGTAAGGTCATACTATTATTGTTTAGCTCCCACTACCAGATTGAGTAATAACATAGTTTGCTAGGTCAGGCGCTTTTAAAACAAGAATAATTCCTACTATTGCACTAACTAAAGCAGAAATACCCAGTGCTCTTTTAGCTGAATTCCCCATTGAAATACCAATCATAATCGCAGCAAGAACAATCGCAATAACTATTACTACTGCTCCAATTATACGAATATTAGTAATCCATCCTGTTAAGATAGTATTGATAGTAGTCACATCACTACCTCCAGACCCACCAGGAATCGTCGGAACAGTCGCTGAAGCACTCTCTACACCAGTAAAGAAAATAAGTGTACTCATAAATGCGAATACAAAGGCGTAGGGAATAACCTCTTTAACGAATTTTTCAATACTAATTCCTTTCATAAACTTACCTCCATATAATATTTGAAAAAAAAAGACGCAAAACAACCCTTTTTAAAAAGGATTATTTTGCGTCTTCCGCCTAAATAATCGCATGAATGCGAAAATATTAAGTTGTCTTCATTCTACAAAAAAAGGTCATATATGACAATACTTTTATTACAGAATTTGTTGTATGAGGTAAAATGATACTGTATAATTAGTTTAATTGCTAGATTATACATTTATACGTATAATTAAAATGAACCTATGAGGTGATACTATGAGAATATTATTAGGTTTAGGAATATTTTCTGGAAGTTTATTTTTATTTTCTTTGATTCCAGAATTCATGAACTTTATGATAGATATTGGTGTTGTACCTAATGAGCCTAGATTTCGAGATTCATTTTGGTTTCAAATAAAAGGCCTATTTGTTTTATGGGTAATGCTTTGGATCATTATAAGTTTGGGTTATTTTATTGTTGTCTTATCTGGTGGATACTTTGATTTTTCTTTACATCATAAAATCAAAAAAGCTAAAAAGAGAGCTATTAAAGAATTTGGAACAGATTTGCCTTGCTTTGGATATCTTTCAAAAAAACTTATAAACGGATTTTACCTTGATGTATCTAATTATCCAAAGATGATTACAATGTATTACCTCTCAGAAAAGGGCAATATGTCGTTTGAAGATATGTATAGTTCTACAACAAAAGAAGAGCGCCAAAAATTATACCTAGACGCAAAAGAATATTATGGTTTACCTGAAATGTCAGAATATAATTTACTATCACACGTCAAGTAAACCCATTTAGAGAAGAGGACATACATGGAAATGGAATTTGTTTTCAGCAAGAGTGTACTAAAGAAATGGGATATATATAGAGAGCTAAGCGGAGAAAGGCTTTATTATTGTTTTTCTAATGATCTCCTAGGGAGAGATTATATACTTGTTTGTTTAAACGACGAAACGCAGCCTGAGCTAGTAATATCTCAAGAAAAATTCAATACTGACTATACCTATATAGGCTATCACGATGAATTTCTACATTTTCACCCAGCTTTAATAAACTAAAAAACCAGACTTCTACTCAAGAAATCTGGTTTTTTCCTATTTTATACAAGCTCTTTATCTTCTATTGCAACGTAAGTATCCTCGAAGTCTCCTAAGATTCGATGTACAGCCCTATTAATTCTTTCTCTACTTTTATCAATTAATTCATCTGACCTACTTCTTCCATAGGAAGCAATATACCCAAAAGAATTTTCAGAAGTGTCTATACCTAAAGCATGACAGGTCACAAATCCAACACATTCAGCTTCAATTTCTCTCACTGCTTTACTCGGAATGTTATTTCTATCTGCATGTAATAACCCATGACCCATTTCATGAATTAGAGTTAACAACTTATGAGACGTAGAATTTTTAGAATCAATGAAAATATCTTTTTCCTTAATGCGGTAATAACCATCAGCACCCTTACAATCTGTAGTTTCTGTTACAGGAAATGGGCTTATAGCTTTGATTTTTTCATAAAGATCCGTCTCTCCATTTAAAGTCTTGACATATTCACCAATTGAAGGGATAGGTTCACCTTCTGTTTGAGATATATCGAAAACATATATTGGACGAAATAACATAAATTCTTCATCTTCCTCATGTTCATCGTTTTTTCTGGTGATTTTCATAGGAGCTAAAATCATAATCCCTTTCTCTCCCTTTTTCACATACCTTCCTCTTTTTTTCCATGTTTCAAATCCAGCAACAAATGTAGCACTTGGTTTTTGAATCCAGATCAATAGTTGATTTCTGAAAGAGTAATTGTGGAATGATGCGGAAAATTTTAAAAAACGTTGAAAGTTAGAACTTTTAGCAATATCTACAGCACCCTTTTTCACTAATTCAAAAGCTTCTTTCACTTTTTCTTGACGATTAACCTTCGTTTTTGTATTTTTCATTATATTTCCTCCTAAAAAAATGTGCAATAAAAAAAGACCTTTCATATGCCGCAGCATAAAAAAAGTCTTCCTAAAGTGTAATATTTATTTGTTTTCTTCCCCGATACCTAGCTGTTTAAAGTAATAGTCTACAGCATTACGAGCCTCTTTAAAGAATTTAATACCTTCATCTAGCATAGTTTTAGCCTGTATAGGATCAAACTCACTTAAATCTTTATACTCCCCAACTGTCTTAAAATAATGACTGTTCTTATCTACTTTCATCATAAGATAAGGTCCCTTGTCACCATAATCTACGAGAATATAAAAGAAATCTGCCTTTTTAGTAATTTCAG
Organism: Bacillus sp. AFS040349; assembly: GCF_002577655.1. Taxonomy (NCBI): domain Bacteria; kingdom Bacillati; phylum Bacillota; class Bacilli; order Caryophanales; family Bacillaceae; genus Bacillus; species Bacillus sp. AFS040349. The sequence continues at coordinate 36,710 of NZ_NUMC01000043.1, forward strand.
TCGGCATGTCATCCCCCTTACTAACTTATCCTTCTACATTCCTCACAAAGATACTAAGCATAGCGTTTAGCTTGTGCTTTTTGCATTGAAATGTACTGGTAGGTTTCCATACTCTTTCGTTCTGTTTCAATATCCATTACAAAGAACTTCAAAGGAATATCTACTAACTTCCTATACTTCTCTATTTCTTTGTATGATAAGAAACCCTTGATAATATATTCTTCTACTTTCTCCATAGATATTTGTCCATACTCCAATAAAAAATGTGAACCAAATTCTTTAAAGATAGATTCTACATCATAAACAACATCTTTCTCCCTAAGTTTAATTGTTCCATAATTACATTTTAGAGTTCCAGCTTGTTTAAGCATAGGACATTTTTCTATATCTAGTAAAGTATTACGATATTTTTCTTCCAACCTATCAATATTCCTTTTTTCAGATTTGAATAATTCTGCTATACCTTCTAATGATGTATCGAATAGGAATTCTCTTTTATCCACTTCATTTTTGCCTTTTTTATTCAAATAAATTTGAGCAAAAAATTCTTTTGGATAGGAATAATCTGCAAGTAAATCAACTAGATCCTCATCATCTTTTATAAACGAATAATTCAGTTTAACTACTTTATGTAGTATTCCTATATCATTTAAAAGCCCTTTAAATGATATAGTATCAGTTTTATAAATGGGATCTCTAACAAACTTGGCCACAATACCATGAAATTCATTTCTTCTTGTTTCATAATTAGAGAATGTTTTTCTCATAGTATGCTTTAGTTGGTCAAGGAACTCTTTAGAACTTTTCCTTCTTTGATAGATACCATTTAAGAATAAATCTTCCATTAGTTTAGCAGCACCTATTAATTGAAATTCTTCATTTTTAGACATAAATCCTTCCTCCTATAAAAAATATAAAAAGAAGCAGCTAAAAAGCTACTCCTTTCTCGTTATTAAAATCATCTTCCAAACGGGTTTGTATTTCTTTGCTCAAAAGGGTTAGAACCATAATTCTGGTTCTCATTACCTCTTTGAAATGGATTATTACCTACTTGTGTATAATTATCTTCCTGGTAACTGTTTAGTTGACCTTGTTGGTCAGAAGAATTATTTTGATGATTACTGTTACCTTGATTATTGCTGCCTAAGTACTTTACAGATTCTGCATGAAGTTCATTAAACGTATACTTTTTATTACTGATCTCTTGTTTTACAGGTTTAATTGTTCCGTTAACGAAAACTTGCCTACCTGTATCAAGATACTTACATGCATTAACAGCATTGTCTTTCCATAAAGTTACCTGCAGATAATCAGTTCTTTTCTCTTCTCCTACCCAGTAATTATGAGCAATATCTAAATTTGTCACAGGAATTCCTGAGTTCGTTTTTCGAAGCACTGGTTTTTTTGTTAAATTCCCGATTAGTTCAAATGTATTCCACATATATGATTCCTCCAAGTTTAGTAATTTATTAACCTACTTTTACAACGTTATTAAGTACCCATTGCCCTCGATGTTCTTCAGAAGATATAGCAACTCTATCCTCTGGTTTCAATTGTAATTTTTTGATTTCCTCAGCCATTTTGCCTATCGCATAGATCACGCAAATTTGACCACCTTGTTCAAAGCAAATCTCATAAACTACTCCGTCGTCATATTGTTTCTCCACCATATCTTTGAAAATACATTCAACCATGCCAGCTGGTACTGTATTAGATTGCTGATTGTGGTGTTTTTGAGATGACAAGTCATTTCTAGACGGGGACTGCTCATGTCCAAAGCCCTCTGGTAATGCCCAATTTGGTAATGTGGGAGGAGTAAAGTAACCTCTAACATCTTTAGATTGATCCTTCTTATCCTTGTGGTAAGTATAGATATCTCTATCGGTTTTTCTTTTCTCGTGTACTTCAACCCAAACTTCATTAAGGTTATATAAGTACCTCCCCACTCCAAAAAGCACAGCGGTACGCTTTAGTGCCGAAGAAATTCCTCCTTTGGTTTCCTCAAAATTTGTAGGATCAGCTCCATCACACTTTGTGATTGTTTGATTCTCACCTATCCTAATACTAATTGATTGAATAAACGCACCATTCGGTAATTGTTGAATTTTATTTTCCCATCGATCCCATCCAACTACATTGTCAAACCTATTTTGGATAGCTCTCGAAGAAACATAAGGTACAACTATAGCTTGCGGCCCTCGACTGTTAACACTAACTCGCGATACTCTCCATTCAATTTCATCTGGAGCAAAAGGTGCAGCTAACTCTTTTCCAACCTTCTTTACATCAAGTGTTTCCATTCTTTCATCCTCCTAAAATGTGTAATAAAGCTTTCTAGAAATGCAAAAAAGCCCTATAGGCATACTTCCTCTTAGAGAAAATACCACCCATAGGGCTTAACACTTCAATACAAGGCTCATTATAGAGCAAAAAGAAAACTTTATATAATTAGTCTATCAAATTATTTTATATACTACAATACAACTGTTTTTTTATATTTACACTTACGTAAATAAAGGTTTTATCGCTAATAGAGTTTCTAAATTAGAATGATCATAATGAAAATCAAATAGATTTAAATCAGTCTTCTTTGACCTGATATACTCGATCTTCCCTTCAATTTTCTCCTCTGATAACAATAGTTTTTGTTTTCTATCATTTACTTTAACTAGCCAAGACTGTCCATCGTAGTTCCTTCAAACTCCCCACCTATATATTTTATAAAAATACTTTCTAATCTAATTTAATACCTGTAATCAAATTAGCATGATTCCTCCCTGCTGTAATGTAATATCAAATTCCACTAGATAGCGTTGATAGTTATCGTTTCCGATCTTCAATTTTAATAGTTTCTGAATTTTCAACTTGATTCCTCCTAAAATGTGTATAAATAGAGCTTCCAAAACACAAAAAAGCCCTATGGGGCAGACTGTATTTGTCTATACCACCCATAGGGCTTATATCTTCTATTTAAGGCTCTTTTGAGCATCTTGGAAACTTTACATATACAGTCTATCAAAGATATATTTTTAAATCAATTTAGATACTATTACTTACTTTATTACTATTTCCATTGTTAAATATCATATAAAAGTAAAAGAAACATATATTAATAAAAAAGAACAGTAATAATAAAAAATACAAATAATAATAAGCAAATATAAAAAAGGTAGAGAAAAACCTTGTAATTAAAGAGTTTTCGAGGGTTAGCTAGAAGTTATATATCGTATGTATTTGATAAATTAGA
>NZ_NUMC01000044.1:0-26994 GCF_002577655.1 Bacillus sp. AFS040349
TTTACAAAGGGTACATTTTAGACCAGGCCATACTTTTTTGTACAGACTTATTTCCATATATCGTAATAGCCCCTAGGTTACCAGTAAATTGGCAAGGTGCTAAAGCACCGATAATCCCTAAAATAAAAGCTGAAAGAATAGGGATGCTTTCTGTAGTATACCTAAGAGTAAGAAAAGGTTGACTAAGGAAATTACTTATTTGACTAAAGAATTCATACATCTTTCCCTCTCCTTTTACTCATTAAACCGTACTTCACCTGGAACAACAATCGTGTATTGATAGGTATTACTATCACCATTTTCTTTTATTGCTTCAATCTCCATAAACAATGTTCCGGCTGCATGGATAATATTACCTGTTATTTTAAAAGTGTCCTCATCTATCTTAAAAGCATCATACTCAACACTATAATCCGGTGGCATCGTGATTTTAACCCTTATATTCTCGACATCACTTTTTCCTTTTAGGTCTATAGTTAAGACGTTAAGTCCTGGCTTTAATGGAGACATTTTCACCTCTAAATCTTGTTCATTTTTTTCTCCTTCAGGATATATACCCTGTTCAGCAGCACTAGGAGTTGATACCACTAAAATCGAAGCAAATAATAAGATAAGTATGCCATACACAATTTCATTAATACCTCTTATTTTAAACTTAGTTACCATATTTACAGTGAACCTTTTAATCGTTCTTCTTTGGAGATATCCTACCAAAACAACTAGAATCGTTAACACTGCTTTTACGATAACCGCTTTTCCCCATTGACTATCGAGGAAACTTTCAATTGAGAAGGAAGGAATATAACGGATTGTCATTATGATCCCAGAGAAGATTATAACAATAAGACTCCAAAAGGCTAATCTAGAGAATTTCAATGCAGACTTCCCGATAAAATCAGAAACCTCATTTTTCTTAACAAGCGTAATTAATGCCAATAAGCCGCCCATCCAAATTGATGCCCCAAAAAGATGCAATTCATTTATGAAGATAGTAAAGTAACCTCCATAACGAGGATACGAGGCATGCCCCATCACAAATGGTGTCATAAATAACGCTAGTCCAAAGGCAAAAGTCTCAATTCTTCTAAACATCAATCCTAGTAATAATAAAATGACTTGGATAATTGGTACCAAGATAAATTTTAATGTGAAGAACTCTTTTAAAGGTAGTTCTAGTAACTCCATTCTTTGCTGGAGAATTAATAGAGTAACACCAGCCATTGTCATGAAAATTAAACTTAAAGAAATAAACTTCCATTCACTATCCTGTTTAAGGTTTTTTGAAATGATTTGAATAAATAAGCTTGAGCCAAATAATATCGATAATCCAATAAAAACGAGCCAATAGCCAAGTTGCTTTAATCCCATATCTGGAAACCATGCATTATGAACAGGTGTACCCTTTGAACCCTCTTCGATTGGTGTGAACTCATCCACAGCAAAATAAAAAACATCGAGACTGTCTGGTTGATTACTAGAAACCCTATTGCTTGGATGTGCATACCATGTTACTTGATAGGTCCCTTTTGCTAACGATTGATCGAATTCTACTGTTATGTGGGTGGGATCTAATGGATCCTGGTATGGTTCCTTTAATTTCACTGGCTGTTGGTTCTTGTCAAAGACTCCGATGGCTGAAAGTTCTGTCTCTTGGTTAAACCATAAATCAATCTTATCAAGACTGCCTTTGATGATTTGTCCATCATTAGGTATCTGCTTATTTAACTTCAATGGACCCTTTTGATTAGACCCATCCTTAAGAACTTCATCCTTAAGAACCTCAAAAAAGAATTTTTCTGTTATGATATCTCCATCTAAAGCTATCACGTTAATTTCAATATTATATCGATTAGCTGGCAATGGTTCCTTCAATTCACCAATAATATGAGTTTGATTGTTAGGATCTATATATGTGTTACCTAATTGAAATGACCTACCCGATGAATCTATTATTTTCAAAGCTTTAGAATGCAGTACAACAGGGTCCTTAAACCACAATTCTATGGTAGAAGGGCTAGTTTCCACCTTTTCTCCGCCTTCAGGAAGTGTTCTCACTAAAGAAGAATGGGCATACGCAGAAACTCCCGGGAATATATTTAATATAAAAATCGAAACAAAACTTAACATTATTAAAAACTTTACTGACCTACTCACTTGTCCTACTCCTTTCAGAGCTTAAAACCAATATATAATGAAAGAATTAATTGCTATAAGTATTAAAAAATTATACATGACTTTTTGTAATACTTTAAAAAAATATTTATTTCTTTTAACCCATTTATCAAATTCAAAACCATATGCAATGAATCCAAATAGTGTCAAAGGGGATATCAAAATCATAGAATACAAAAAAGGCTTAATGAAACTAAAAACATCCCTACCAAAGAAGAATGGTAAAAATCTAGAAAAACCATAGAAAACAGGATCAAGATAAAATGATAACATTAAACCAAAAATGAAAGAACACCATGTTTTAATTTTAAAATCAATGCCTTTTTTATTTATCCAAAAATGAACGAGTAAGATAATGACAATTAATGGACCAATACTATAATTAACTAGGCCTATTAAGATTTGAAAATTGTAATCCCCAAACATTGTCGTTATCAAAATCCCTATAAACAATCCGGCAATTCTTCCCACGCAAATCAAAACTAATTCTTTTATCCAATTTTCCTTTTTAAATAGAAAAAGCAAATAAATAACTAGAAGAACGTTTGATGTTACTTGACTATATGTAAGTAACGACATGACTCCGAGCCAAATTGATTTAATATAAAAAGTACTATTTTGATAAAGATCCCAAAAAAAATTGTGACTACTTGTGAGTAATCCGGATAATTGATCAATCCAGTCCCAATACATATTATTTCCATCTCTTTCAATTAATCTTATCTACAGGACGTTTCAGGAAATTTTTTTTATTAAATACACTCAATTGCCACTAATAGCTTAAATAAAACAGTAAAAGCAACCAAGTTTGTCACTATAGTTAAATCTAATTTCTTTTCTTTATATCAGTATTCAGCCAATAAATCCAATTACATTTACTTCGATCAATATCCTAAAAAACCCATGAGTCCTACATTATCACATAATTATGTAGTTTTTATGAATAAAGAAGGTGAATCTCACCAAGAAATAATTTAAAAAGGCCTAAGAAGGCCTTTTTAAAAGGGGAGTATTTAATATGTGAGCACGTTACTCTTAATCATTACTTTCTTGATCATCATAGGATTCCATGAAATCTCCACACGCCGTCATCATCTTCTGACCTTCAGGTGAATTCATAGCCTCCATCATATTCATCATACCGTTTCCATTTCCGTTCATCATATTTCCCATACCCTTTTCAGGTTCCTCAGCATACGTAAACTGTCCTACAACTAAAAGAGCTGCTAAAGCAAAAGATGAAACAAATGCTATTTTCTTTTTCAATTTGCTCTACCTCCTTTCTATATCGTTAATATAAGTATAGACCATAAATTTGATGAAACTGTGGAGATTCTAAAGTTTATGTGAAAAATAAAAGGAACCGTTAAAGGTTCCTTTCATTTTAGTCTGTTTACTGTTTAGTTTTATGTTACAAGAAATATTGTACCCTATTAATTTGAAGAATATGTGAAGAGATTAATTTATATTTTATCTTTGTAATACTCTCTTTTTTTGCTCATACTCTTCTTCATCAATTTCACCTCTAGCAAAGCGTTCCATTAAAATGTCTAGTGCATTTCCTTGGCTGTTGTTTTTCCCACTAGAATCTTTGTTTTTTTCAAATGGTTTCATAATTAATAAAACAAAACCATAAATTGCAAAACCAATTATCAATATCCAAATTAGCATATTTAATAACATGCCAAAATTCATCATTCCCATCATTACCATTCTCCTTACATAAATTATTTTCGATTAATTCATTCACAATTACATTGAAAGTTCCCTAATTTTCTACCTTTTCTACTTTACGATCAATAGCTGTTCCACTCTTTGCAATCTGTGTCCAACTAATTCCATTATCTTTTGTTATATAAATTTGTTTCTCAAATGTTGTGAAAACAATTTCTGAACTGTTTTGAGGATTTACAGCAATATATGATATTGCATCTTCATTACTTATTTCCGGAATAGAAATCTTAGTTTTCTCTTTCGTATCTATATTAATTTCATACATTACGGACCCATCCTCTAGCCCACCAACCACTAATTTATTTTCTTTTGTAAAGTGAATGGAAGATATAGGTACTCCTGGTAATATACTTTCAAATGTATTACCAAAATCGGTTGAAAGAAATACACCTTGATCTGTACCTATTGCAATGATTTTCTCATCTGATGAGTGCACTGCGATTGATGCAGGTTGACCATCTAACCCATTCATATCGCTTTTCGTCCACTTTTTGGTTTCATCCAATGTATAATAAAGGCCCGTATCTTCCATCCTACTATTCGCTTCGGGATTTAGCACATAAATTGCATGTGAAAAATATCCTACAGCCATTCCGTGAAAATCAATTTCTTTATATAAATCTAATACTTCTAGTGACTTACCAAAATCATTACTTTTTACGACTCCAAAAGGATTTTCTAATTTTGAGCCTGGTCCAGGATGACCACTACTGTAAAATCCGTCATCTACCATAGAAAAACCCATATAGTCATGTTTCTCCCCTTCTGGAATCCTCCATTCACCCTTTGAATAAACTCTTAAGCCATCATGAGCTGGTATATAAAAACTATTACCATCTGCGGAGTATCCAAGCCCATGTATATGTTGGAATCCAATAGTATCTCCCTGTTCAACCTCATTATTTTTTAAAGTTATAAACCCAAAAATTGTTGAACTTAACAAAGTTATAGCACTAATCCATTTTAGGATTGTTGAACTTTTTTTTAATTGATTGCTTTTTTTCTGACCCTGCTTATTTTTAACACTTATTGATTTTATTTTCTTTGAAATCACTACGATTCCGACCACAGATACTACTAATAAAAGAATTGATACTACTAATCCCCCACCAATTATCTTATCAAACATTAAACCCTCTTTTTGATACTCTTCCTCTGTACCATGAGCAAATGCATTAAGAGGTAAAGCCATCATAAAAAACATTAATGTAAAAAGTCTTAATTTCATCATTTTTTATCACCTTTTTTAAACTTTATTAGTATCAAGTAAATTACGCCAACCACAACAATAGGAATTCCTAACCACATACACAACTGTAAAAAAGTCATGATGTATGCATCTATACCAGCCCCCATCAGATAAGATCCTGAAGTTGTTAGACAAGCCAGACCTATAATCACGAGTAGACCCGCAATAACATATTCAATTCGTTTCATCCTAATCCTCCTGACTAAAGTCTACTACAGGGAATGTCAATATAAAGCTTGTCCCTTTACCAACTTCACTTTTGACTTGAATTTCACCTTGTTGAAGTTCAACTAATGATTTAACAATGGATAATCCTAAACCTGTTCCTCCGGTTGCTCTAGACCTTGACTTTTCCACTCGATAAAAACGCTCAAACAGATAAGGTAAATCTTCTCCTGGTATACCTAATCCCGTATCTTCGATTGATATTTTTATCTTTTGTCTCTCACTCCAAAGCTTTACGGTTATAGACCCCTTTTCTGTATAACGAATGGCATTCTCTAAGAGGTTTATTACAATTTGTTCAGTTCGTAACCCATCAAGGTTGGCTAAGGGAAGATTTGTATCACCTTTAAGGAAAATCTCGATTCCCTTTTCTTTTGATTTTAATTTTGTTTTCTCTATAGAACTTTGAATAACTTCACAGAGGTCTATATCTTCAAAGTGGAACTCTAATTTTCCCTCTTCCATTTTCGACAATTCAAAAAGATCATTCACCAATTGCGTCATTCTTTCCGTTTCATTCTCTATAATAAGCAGATATTGATCTCTTTCTTCGTCAGATTGGTAAAGGCCTTGTTGAATCGCTTTTATATAACCACCTAAATATGTTAAAGGTGTTCGTAACTCATGTGATATATTAGCGAAAAATTGCCTTCTATTTGTTTGGTATTTATCTAATTCTACAGCAAGATAGTTAATAGCTTTTGCTAGAGATCCTATTTCATCTTTACTTTCAACACTCACTCTTGTTTTCAAGTCGCCATGTGCAATATTCCTCGTAGCCTTTTCCATTTCAAGTAATGGAGTTGTCAGTTTTCTTGTAAAAAAGAAGGCAAATCCAATTGCTAAAAATATGGAACCCATTCCGGCAAGGATAAGCATATCTCTAACACGGTCAAGTGATAAGTATATGCCATCAATTGGAGCTAAAACAAATATACCACCTAGGAATTCCTTGTTTGAAATTATTGGTTTTCCAATTGATAAATACCTGTTCTTTGTAGTTACATCTTGAATTTCGATTTTAACCGATTCCTTTTCCTTAAGAGAAGGCAAAAGTTCGATGTTTGCCTTTGAACCCTTAGGAAGACTAGGTAATCCTGAATTTGCCACGATTTCCCCATTTTTATCCACTATAATTATTTCATGATCTGTCAAATCTGCCAGCATTTCAAACATATTAAGAATTTTCTCATCTTTAATATCTGTTATTGTTCGAGAGTATCGAGTAGACAGCTTATCAACTTGGCTTTCTACCTCATTATAAAAGAATCCGGAAAAAATTTTATTTATACTAAACCCTAAAGGGAAAATAACAACGAAAAAAAGCAGGATAAAGACTACTCCTAACTTAATAACGATACTATTCCATTTCATGCTTTTCCATCTGGAGTTTGAAAGATATACCCAACACCCCATACTGTTTTTATTGGATTAAACGATAATCCATTTTTTCTAAGTTTTTCTCTTACATTTTTCACATGTGTATCAACCGTCCTAACATCTAAAACGTTGTTTGTATTCCATATAGCATTAAGTAAAATTTCACGTGTAAATACCTGTTTCTGATTTGTTGCGAATAAATGAATTAGATTGAATTCCTTAGGTGTAAGGTCAACTTCCTTGCCGTTTACGAGAACCAGTCTACTATCTTTAATAATTGTTAGGTCAGAGATTGTAATTGTTCCATTATCATTTTCATTATTAAATTCAACAGACCTTCTTAATAATGCATGAACACGTGCTACCAGTTCTTCAGGGTTAAATGGTTTTACTAAATAGTCATCTGCACCAATGTTAAGACCGTGTACTTTATCCTTTACATCCGTTAAAGCAGTTAACATCAAAATTGGAATGTTTTCTTTCTCGCGGATTCTTTCACAGACTGTCCATCCAGTCATATCAGGCATCATTACATCCAGAATAATGAGTTGAAAATTATGATCTTTTACCTTTTCTAACGCCTCTTTACCATTTGCTGCCTCTTCTAAATCGAAGTGAGGAAGTAAATGAATCTTTATTAGATTTCTCATATTCCACTCATCATCAACAATAAGAATTTTGTCTTTCATACCTATCACTCACTTATCCCTCATTTATTATTGGTACATATTCATCATGAACCTGTTCTTTTTTTGCCCATTTAAAAAATATATATCCTATTACTGTGCCATAGATTAGTTCTTGTATGACTTTCATGATGATACCACCGGTTTGTTGGTCATCTATCGGACCAAGATAAGTCCATAATTGTGGGGCATTAGTATACATCGCATACAATGGTTCATCGGCAAAAATAATTAATGCGCAAGCAGGAGTTAATAACACACCTGCGCCAAAAATATATCCAAGTTTTTGCAAAGGAGAAAGTTTATCTAATTCATCACTAACAGGAAATATTGGAATCCACATTAAAAATGCTGAAGCTGTTAAAATCAAATGAGTAAGGTTATGATAAATTGTATTTGAAACCACTTTATCAAAAATTATTGGAATATGGTAAAAAGAAAACAGAATATTAAATAGTAACAATGGAATTAATGGAACCTTTGCTATTGAAAGAATCTTATATTTAAAACCAATTTTTATAACAGATTGGACCATCCATTTTTCTATACCCATTAATAGTAACGGTGGCATTACAATATAAACTAAAGACTGTGCCAGCATGTGCGCACTAAATAAGAAACTGTCACCTAAAACATGTAACGGACTACCTAGCGCAATATAAAATACAATCAGTCCACCTAAGAAGGAAAGTTTTCTTTTTATGGATACGGGAGTAAAATCAGGATTACCCCTTCGATTTTTATTTATGAAATGAAGGTATAACAGAAAAACTAGAATAACTCCTATAAATAATGCCGGGTTCCAAAGCTCAAAAAATGAATAATCATGTAAACCACTTTTTTGTCCATTATGAGCAAAAGCACCCGTTGGTCCTAAAAGAAAAAACAAACCAGGAAGCGCTAAAGAAACCCTACGAAATGACATAATTTCCCATCCATACCCTATTTATTGGGTCTTTTACTTTTCTGATAATGGTGATTTTTTGTATTTATTAACAGTTTCAACCATAAATTCTTTTGTCATCGGACCTACATGGTGGTACCTAATAATCCCACTTTCATCAATAAAAAAAGTTTCAGGTTGTCCAGCTATACCATAAGGTTTAGCCATCGAATCATTATAATCTAGAAGATACGTTGAGGTAGACTTAAATTCTTCAATAAATTCCTGCACTTGTATTTTTGGTTCCGCTCGACTTAGAATTAAAAGTTTTGCCTGATCTCCATACTCTTCTTCAAACGCCTGAAGTTCAGGAGCTTCCTCCCGACATGGGGGACACCAGGATGCAAAGAAATTCAGAATAACAAATTCACCTCGGTAGTCTGTTAGACTTACCATGTTACCGTCCATACCTTCTAACGTAAAATCAGGAGCAAGGCCACCCACTTCTGCAGCAGTTGATTTTTCAGCAAGATTTATAGCCATGTAAATAAATGCAACTCCTATAAGCACAATAATCGTTACACGCACCAGCTTACGTAACACACTTTTCACCCCTCCTATACTTACATCTAATAATAACTTTTGATTTTCTCTAATTGTTTCGTTATCTTTTTCTGTTCGTTAAAAATTCGAATAACGTATGCGAGAATCCCAACCCAAATAATTAATACTCCTACGAATAAAAAATTCATCTATATTCTCCTATCTTTTTAATTCTATATTCTTTATTTCTTTTATCTTTTCTTTTTGTCTTTCAAGAAAGAAACGATAGATTAATAGTGTGAAAAATAGAAACTGAAAGGCAATTATACTGAAGAACAAGGTTTGTGCCATTTCAACCGGCATATGAACACCTTGCTCATCGATTACCTTTGGGTGGATGGTTCTCCACCACTTTACCGAGAAGTAAACGAGTGGAACATCTAAAAAGGCGATGATACCAAATATTGCAGCAAATTTCCTATGACGTTCTTCTCCTTGCACAGATGCTCGAATGAATAAATAAGCGATATACATAAACCATAGAATAAGCGAAGTAACTAATCGTGGGTCTTCCCACACCCACCATGCATTCCACACAGGCTTTGCCCATAACGAGCCCGTCACTAGAACAAATGTTGTGAAGAGTACTCCAATCTCAGCTGCTGATACAGCTAAATAGTCCCATTGCTTATTTTTCGTATATAAATATAAAACTCCTCCGATAAACACGATTGCAAAAGCTACAAACGCTACAAAAGCACTTGGGATATGGAAATACATAATTCTTTGTATCTCTCCCATATACTTTTCAGTTGGTGCATAGTAAAAAGCCATGTATAGTTGAATGATTATGACGATTGCTGTTATTAAAGTAAGTGGAATTTTTGATATTCCCAGTAGTCTGTTAACCATGTCACACCTCCAATAAGTAATCGAATAAAAAAAGTGGGATGATTGTAAAAAGAATGTCATAACTAACTAAAAGTATCAGCCATACGTTTTGCGACATTTCTATAGAAGGATATAAGGCTACTTCAGTTAGCTGAACGATTCCTAAAAACAGTGGAACACTTAATGGGAAAAGCATTACTGGTAGTAATAATTCAGTAATTCTGCTTGACTGTGCAAGGGTTGCTAAAAAAACACCCATCGCTACAAACCCCCAACTGCCCAATAACAATACCGCTATCAGTAAACCGAGTGAATCTGGGTAAGGTTGTTGAACAAATAAAAAAAAGGCAGGAACTGATATGCAGATTACTATCAAAATCAATACTAAATTCGCTAAAAATTTCCCAAGGTACAGTGCACCCTTGTCTAATGGAGAGACTAACAAGCCAGTTAGGACACTATTCTCTTTATCCATTGCAACAATTCGGTTAAAACCGAGCATGGCAGATAAAAGAATAGGAATCCATAATATCCCTGCCGCCAATTTTTGCATAGCTTCCATATCTGTATCAAACGCAATGTTTAAAAACACTTGAAGCATTAATGCAAAAATAATCATTGAAAAGAGGAGTGATTTTTGGCGAAATTCTAACGTTAGGTCCCTTTTAAGAATTAATAATGTCTGTTTATAGAAATTCATTTTCATTCCTCTCCAACAATGATTGATACCTATCTAAAAAAGATAAGAGAGATATTTGGGAACTCTTTTCGTCAACAATAATTTCCCCATCATGTAGTAAAATTGCTCGTTCACAAAGATCAAAAGCTTGTTTTACATCATGACTGACTAAGATATATCCATTCCCTTGTGACTCATGTTCATTAAGAATATCTTCAATGATCATTTTTGATTTCAAGTCTAACCCATCAAACGGTTCGTCCAAAAGTAGATACTCAGGTTGATGGACCAACGCTCTTGCGATGGATAAACGTTGTCTCATTCCCTTAGAATAGGTACCCACAAGTTCATCCTTCACAGTGACTAATTGTACTTTATTAAGAATATGCTCAATAAAATGTTTGTCATCTTTCCCATAAATTTTCTGGTAAAAATGTAAATTTTCAATAGCTGTTAAGGAGTCGTGTAAAAAACTATCAGGAAAAACAACACCTAGATTGTTTTTCCAATTGTTTTTGCTAACTCCTTTTGCTAACGATAACTTCCCGTCAGAAGGTTGAGAAAGTAATGCAATTATCTTTAAGAGAGTAGATTTCCCCGCTCCATTCCCTCCAATAAACGCAACCGTTTCCCCCTTTCTCCAAGAGAAATTAATCGATTTTAATACCTTTCGTTCATTTATGATAAATTCAAGATTTTGAAGTTCCAAAATGGAGACCACCTACCTGAGTTCTGCTATAACCCGTATCATTTTCTCTCTTATATCGTTATAAGTTTCCTTATATGTTTTTTCACTAATTAATTTCGACTGATAATCTTTTTCTAGTTGAACCATTTCTTGCAATAATATTTCCTTTTCCGTCTGTAACCACGTACGTGTAGGTCTTACCGATTTGTTTATCGATTTTTGATAATCCCTTTTTAATCCGATTAATGTCATACATAATGCAATCACAATTATGGCTATTGTAATAGCAGCCTTTCCGTATCCAATTCCTTCTTTCCCAATAATCTTATATCCATCTTCTGTATAGTTAGATGGAGATGAATCTTCTACTTTGCTTGTCTCATTGTTTGCACTTGATTGGCCAATAAAGTTGAAAGTAAGTGTCCAAGGTGTGTCAGGATGAAGATCTACTCGAGTAAATCGCCTAAATTCCTGGTTATTCATTTCGAACAAATCAGATTGTGTGACTAAATTGCTTGCTTCAAAAGATAATATCCCAGGCTGTATAATAACCTGAAAACTTTCAGTTACATAGGATGTCTCAATCGCCCATTGAGATTTTCTTTGGGTGAGCGGCATAATATAGGAAAGTACAATCTGCTTTTCTTTACCAGGGTCAAGACCTGTTACATCAACAACCCCTTTATCTATTACCTTCATATCCTTTTCTTCTAACCCAGAACGAACTTGAAGCTCGGAATAACCTTCAGGTAAATAAATAGGTAATTGCTCTTCTTTCTTATTCCCACTGTTTTTAAAATTCACTATCTGAATAAGCTGAAGTGTATTCTGATCTATGGGAGAGGCTACTATATTTTGTTCTGTAATCCTTACTGGATACTTGCCATCAGCTGAACCTTTATTGGGTACTAACACAAGAGGAAGCATGATGATCACTATTAAAAGTGAAATAATTTTACTTTTCATACATTATCTCCTTCCCCACCCCACTTTTCTTAAGCACCGTTCTTATTTCTATATCTACCGTTCGTTCAATTTCAATGAAATCTTCATTAGAGTGACTAACATATTTAGATGCCTTTGACGTAAGCTCACTTTTTGTGTTTATATAGTCTCTTTCTGGTAACTTTCCCATTTGATAATCGTATTCTAATTCGGAAAGTTGCATAAACACTTGCTCTTTCTCATCTTGGAAATCTTCTTCTGGCATTTCTATCGTTGGATTTCTTTTTATAAAGAAAGGAGAAGCGAGAAGAAGTAAGATGATTAGCCCAATGACACCCATAAAAATTTCAGTATCTGTCATAACGTTTTCCTCTCTTTATAACCAATTTTTCAGTTCCTCTTGGACTTTATTCGCATCATAGTCCGTAACAGACAGCTTTTGTTGATTCTCATTCGATTCAACCTGTCCCTTTTTCCATTTTTTTATTAGAAAAAGGATGAGAATTGCACCAATTGCTACTCCTACCCCAGGTAAAACCCATGCTATCAGGTTAAAACCTTCAGGTGTAGGAGCCGCAAGGATACGTTCGTCATATTTTTGAACTAGATAATTAATAACTTGTTTTTTATCCATATCCTCTTCTAACAGAGACCATATCTCTTGTCGCAAATCATACGCGGTTGATAACGTACAATAATCAGCAGTCATAGAATCTGTACACCCTGGTGGATGTAGTTCTTTGGCAACATTAAGCATATCATTACGAGATATAGAAACGTTTTCCCCTTCAGCAAAGCCTTTTTTAGGAACAAATACTACAAGAGAGAATATCGTTAAAGATAGTGAAAACCATACATTTTTTAGCCATTTACCCATAGGTCATCGACTCCATGTTAAACGGTGATTTTCTTTTGGCAGATCGATTAGGCCATAAAGATACTAATGTACCTAGAATCAAGATATAGCCTCCAGCCCATGTCCATGACATGAGAGGGAAAATTTTAACTTGAATAAACACCTTGCCATCTTCCTCAGACCAACCATTTAGTACAACATAAAGATCCTCTTGTAATGAACTTACAATGGATACTTCAGTTGTAGGTTGAGTACCATTTACATAGAACACCTTCTCAGGTCGGACAACACCTATTTTTTCACCATCTTTTTCTACTAATAATTCAGCATAGACCGTTTGCTTAGCCTCACTATTATTCTCGGCCAGACCTCTATACAATAATGTGTATTTTCCTAGATTGATAAAATCCCCTTCATTTAATCCATATTGTTTCTCTACTGAATAAGTGCTAGCTCCAGTTAACCCAATGGCAATTAAAATGACTCCAAAGTGAGCAATGTACCCACCATAACGCCGCCTATTTTTAACAAAAAGCATAAAAAATGAGCGAAGTGGTGATTCACTTGTTACCTTCACCCTAGCTTGTACAGCCTTTGTAAATTCAAGGAAAATAATCAAAGCCACAAAGCTTGTACTTGACAAGGATAAAAGGGTCATCCAATTCTTCACTCCAGTAAAAAATAGTGCTAGAGCTAATAAAATTGTTACAATTAATGGGACACGAAGATTTTTCCAAAGAGCTTTTGTGGTAGATCTTTTCCATGCAACAACTGGTCCAATCCCCATTAAAATAATTATGGCAATAAAGATCGGAACATTGACTCTATTAAAATAAGGAGCCCCTACCATTGTCTTTGAACCTGTTACAGCTTCCGACACAACAGGATAAATGGTTCCCCAAAAAACCGTAAATGCTGATGCTACTAATAATAGATTGTTTACTAAAAAACTACTTTCTTTAGAAATGTAAGACTCAAATTGGGCATCTGACTTTAGCACAGACCAATTTGCTGAAATATTCCAAATAGAACCTATAATAATGATCCCTATAAAGGCAAGGAAATAAGCACCGATTGGACCATTTGCAAATGCATGCACAGACCATAACAAACCACTTCTCGTTAATAATGTCCCAAATAATGTAAGGACAAATGTAAGAGTGACCAAGGTCATGTTCCACCTTTTTAACATACCTTTTCTTTCTTGAACCATATTTGAGTGTAAAAGTGCTGTTGCTGTAAGCCATGGTAGTAATGAGGCATTTTCTACTGGATCCCACGCCCAGTAACCACCCCATCCTAGTTCTACATAGGCCCATTGGGAACCAAATAGTATCCCCATACTTAAGAATAACCAAGATACTAATGTCCATTTTCTCGTAACCTTAAGCCAAACCGCATCCGCCTTTTTAAGAATTAATGCAGCCATTCCGTAAGCAAACGGGACAGCGAATCCGATATAACCTAAATACAAGGTAACAGGATGAACCGCCATTCCGGGGTTCTGTAATAACGGATTTAATCCATTACCCTCCGACATCTGCTCTGGATTTAACGCGAAAGGTTGTTCAATAGTATTAAGTACGAGTACGAAGAAAGCATTGATGATTAATAATATAGTAGATACCCAAGGTAAATATTTAGTACTATCCTTATGTTTAGAACAAGTGACCAACGCTGTATATAAACTTAATATCCAGAACCATAGTAAGAGAGAACCAGCATTTCCTCCCCAAAAGGCTGATATTTTATAAAACAAAGGCATGTCAGTACTTGAATAAAGTGCAACATACTCGTATTTGAAATCCCCTGTTACTAGTAAATAAATTAAGGAACCCGAGGCTAGAGTGGTTAAAAAAGCAAGAATAAAAACAGAGGTTTTCGCACTCTTAAGCCAACGTATATTTTTCGTTCGAATTGCCATCAGATGACTTATTATTCCATAAACAACTATGACAATTGAGAACATAAGGGCCAAACGGCCGATATCACCCATTAGTTTCATTTCCTCCTTGTTTCTGTGTCGCTGGGTGGTCTTTTGGAATTTCCTCTCCGTTTTCCTCCATTGCCTCGTATTTTGAAGGACATTTTACAAGTAATTCAGAGGCAATAAAAACACCCTCAGAGTTTAATTCTCCTTCCACTATCGCTTCCCACCCATCATTTAATGTGTCTGGTTTGACACCATCATATTGAATGGGTACACGAAAACCATTTTCTCCTTCTAGTTCAAACATTAGTAATATTTGGGATGAATCAAAATTAATTGATTCTCCTACAATATTCCCACTTACCTTAATCCGTTTTCCAACTGCCTCTTCCTGTTTATCTTTTAATTCATCAACAGTTAGATAGAAAGTTGCTGCATTACCGATGCTAGTATAAATAAGTGTACCTATTACTGCTAAAAAAATACCAAGAGCAATGATCATTTTTGTTTTCTTTCCCAATCAATAACACCTCATTTCATACTGTATTAAAGAAGCCATCTTCTAGGATTATAGACAATAAATATGAAGATTCTGTGATGAATTCTATTCAATTTGAAAAAAGCCCATTATAATACCCAGTCTCCAATGGAGCTGGGTACCAATGAACTCATTATTGATCTAATACAGTTTTTGTTTTCAGGTATTCTTCAATAGAGATTTCACCTTGTGCTAATCGTACCTTCAACTGTTCGATTGGGGTTAAGTTTGCATTACTGGTATTTTTGTTCTGATTTTTACTTATATTTGAAGATCCGCAACAACTCATTCGATTCCCTCCTTTTGAAGTATAATTATATTTTGACATAAAGATTTGTAGAAACTGTGAAATTCTTAAAATATCTAGATAGTATAGAAAAATCCAGTGTAATTTGAAACACCATAGGTTCTTCATATTTATAGTTTAGAATTTAAAGCAAGGAGGGATTTGATGACACAATTAGATAGAAGGAAGTTTTTGAAGAAAAGTGTAAAAGGAACAATAGGACTATTAACACTTACTGTTATACATTTTAGTTTAACAGCATGTAACAAAGAAGAAATAGATACTAGTGCACTGGCTAACCTTGGTCCATTAGAAAAATTAAAAAAGGGACCATTTCCTAAGAAAGTAAACTATAACACCAAGATTAAGGATGCTTGGGTAGAACAAGAAAGAAAAGGTTTTGTATATATAAACATAGATAGTAGTACTAAAGAATTGTTAGTCATGTCACCTATTTTTACCCACCTTGGTTGCACGGCAACACATGCTGATAATAATCTTAAAATTGAAGGTATTTCATTTTTTTGTCCATGCCACGGAGGTAAATATGACGAATTTGGTATTAATATAGGTGGACCTCCACCAAGGCCTCTAGATATTTTTGAACCAATAATTCAGGATGGAAATGTATATATTCCAATTTTAAGTGCAAAAGAACGCTCCTAAAAAAGATATGGGACCCTATAGTTGAATTGTGTGTTAATTCTATTAAAACATAAGTTTATCTCCTAAATGTTTAGGATAGATAGAAAATAATTGTAAATTTCCATAATCCCTGGAATAGGTAAGACAGTAGGTGAATTCCATTTAATAAATAATTTAAAGAGATTGACACAAAAGAATCGTTATTTACCAACCTTTTGTGTCAGCTCTTTTGTTGTTTAAATTATACAAATTCTTTTTTCTTATATAGAAAGGAGGCCAACTTATTTTAAAAAGTTTAATAGTGTTAAACGATTTAAAAATGGATGCTTATTCTTATCAATTATCTTTAATTCATTCATTAATAATTTATCTTGATGGTCTTTAAGCCATATTTTTAACTCTTTTTTATCTTTAAAGTGGGTATAGTATGTCTCTCCACCTTTACCAACAGCGTTAACAACATAGCGACACGTATTCCCCATTATGACCACCTTTTATAATGTAATTTAACTTAATATGCATTATAACAATGATTAATAAATTTTCCATTCCTTTTTATTAAATCTATTTACATTGAATAGTACTCGATCGATACATCTTACTTATGGTTAAAATAGATAAGGAGGATAAGAATAGAACAACTCTACAAGGTTGATATAAACCATTTATGGAATTGGATAATCTAAAAAGAGAAATTTTAAAGACGGTTTCCCAGCTTAATTATAATAATTAAGTCTTTTGCTAATAAAGAAATAATTGATTTCGCTTCTGAAGCCAGTTTCCGATGCGGTCTATCAGCAGTTTGATAACTGTGCCAATTTGGTCAACTTTTGCTCTTTCTAATGTCTCGTCAAACATTAAGTTGCCATAATTATTGATTTAGCAAGACCTCATTCAGGAAGATTATGGAGATTACAATGATTAAATATTTTTTAATGCATCAGATTCCGAACAGATTATAGTTAAAATGTTTTTTAGTTTAGTATTACAATAATAAAAAGGATAGATATAGCTAAGATTCAGCGAGTCATCTATCCTTTTCTACTTAGATAATAAATAAATAAGCTTCGTATTTTCCGATCTGCAAACTTTGCTATGAAAAGCTGTCTAAATAAAGTGGTTGATACCAATGTTGAGACCCTTTAAACCGGTTAACTTACATTTCGGTTATCTCATTTTAATTTTACTCTTGCTCATTAAATAATGCTGTAGAGAGATAACGTTCACCTGTATCAGGTAATATAACTACAATTGTTTTCCCTTTATTTTCCGGTTTTTTTGCAATAACTGAAGCAGCATGAATCGCTGCACCAGAGGATATACCAACTAATATTCCCTCTTGTTTTCCAAGCGACCTTGATGCCTCAAATGCCTCATCATTCATGACTTGGACAATTTCATCGTAAATATCTGTGTTTAATACCTCTGGAGTAAACCCTGCACCAATACCCTGAATTTTGTGCGGTCCTGGGGATCCACCTGATAAAATAGGGGAATCCTTTGGTTCTACAGCAACAGACTTAAAAGAAGATTTGCGTTCTTTTAAGACTTCTGAAATACCTGTAATAGTTCCACCTGTTCCAATTCCACTAACTACAATATCAACAGTACCATCTGTATCAGCCCAAATTTCTTCAGCTGTTGTTTTTCTATGAATCATAGGGTTTGCTTGGTTATTAAATTGTTGAGGAATAAACGCATCTGGTATTTCTTTACTTAATGATTCAGCCTTTTCGATTGCACCTTTCATACCCTTAGCTCCCTCAGTTAACACAAGCTCTGCACCTAATGCTTTTAAAAGGCTACGTCTTTCTGTACTCATTGTATCAGGCATTACAAGAATACAACGGTAATTTTTAGCTGCACAAACAAAAGCTAACGCAATACCTGTATTTCCACTTGTTGGCTCAACAATGACTGTATCCTTATTAATAATCCCACGTTGCTCGGCATCTTCAATCATAGCATTACCTATTCTGTCTTTTACACTTGATAACGGATTAAAGTATTCTAATTTTGCAAGTACTTCAGTACCAGTTGAGTCACTAATCTGATTTAGTCTTACTAAAGGTGTCCGACCTATTAATTCAGTAATATTCTTTGCGATTTTTGGACGTTTTAATACATCAGTCATTTGTTTTCCTCCTAAAAGTGTGAAATCCTATATTAATACTATACCTAATAAATTTGAAGAAATTGTGATAAACGATAAAGATAAAGATCTATTATTAAATTTTAAAAACAAACTTATCATAATAATGATAAGGCTTTCAATTTGGTTCGGGAGAGTGTTAAGTACGAAGATATTAAGTGTCATCCACACTTTTTTGGGTACTTTATGTTTTATCAATTTTTTGTTATCTCTATTCGATCCATGGCAAACTAATTACCAAAACAATATCCCTGCATATAAAAAATAACAGATAATCATTTAGAAAAAACATAATTAACATTAATACAGAGTAATGTATTATATATTCTCAGAGATTCTTTCCTTGTTCCCTGGACCTATTGAAGTAGTATCTTCATGTTCATCCAATATTTCAAAAAGAGTTACTTCTTCTCCAAGTTCATATTTCCTTTTTTTCTTATGATCCTTTAAAAAACATCCATCTTCTGTTAAGAATATCACAAACTTTTCATTATAATCTAAAACAAGCCCTCTTTTCATGAATGGATGCTCCTTTTGATAGACTCTCGTCCTAAACTAGATTCTTAAACTTAGAAGTTAAACTACAGTTAGTTATATTAGCAAGGAAGTTTGGGGAAATTGTGAAGAAATAAAACAGTCACAATTTAGTCAAAAATGAATAACTTGATTTTGTCACACATTAAACTGTTTGATTAAAATCAAATAAAAAACGAGCATTATGGCTACCTAAGCTACCTAGTAACCACTGCTCGTTTTCAAACACATATATTCATCTAATTGAAATTTGTCCATAAATTCGTTTTTTAATTATGCATCCATAGTATCCAATCTCCCGTATAATCATTACCCTTGTACTCCATAATAGACAAGTAACGAAATAATCATTAGTGATATTACATATATTCCAGTTTTGGCAAATTCATTTTTAGAGATCGGATTAACTTTGTCAATTGTTCCATTTCTCTTACAATACCTCATAAGGAAAATAGCAAAAATTATACCTACTAAACTCATCACATGGCTAACACTAAAAGGTCCAACAACCATTGGGTTTATTCTAGCAAATTCTACAATAGCTCGAATAGCCAAGTAACCAATTAGATAGTGAAGGAAGACTTGCCCCGTATAGGAAGACTTTTTCAATCGTAACCATAAATATCCGAACAAGAGATAGTCCAACAAAAATTCATAGGCTTGAGCTGGGTGCAACAGCTCCCCGCCTTTTTCAATTCCCCATGGAAGAACACTAAAAATTGGTCCACCAAATACGTCACAGCCAATTCTACTTATTCCTTGTGCCAATATCAGTGAAGGTGCAACAACATCCAATGTTTGCCATATCGGCAATTTATGTTTCTTCAAAAATAAATAGCCGACTAATACTCCACCTATAATACCACCATGAATGGACAAACCACCATTTTGGATAAAAAATACCTCCATTGGATTGGCAAAATAAAAGGAAGGATTATAGAAAAGTATAAAGAAGATACGAGCTCCTAATATTCCTCCAAATAAGGAATACATAACTCCATCCAATAATAACTTATGATTCATATTTCTACGTTTTGCTTCTCTTATAAATAACAGGATACCTGCTATTGCACCAATAGCTATCATTAAACCAAAAAAGTGAATCGTAAAAGGTCCAAAACTAAAAAGGGGTTTCATCAGATATTCCTCATTTCATCAAATGATTTTTCCTAGCTATGTTCTAATAATCATAAATACAAAAGAAATTATACGTGTTAAATATAGATTTTTTGTGAAGAATATCAAACTTTTTTTGTTAAATACTAGCTTTTTATACTCAATTTAGAAAGTATCAACCTATAAAATCTGTCAGAAAGAATATCTACCAGAAGTAAAATGAAATATCTTGACTAGTTGTGAGAGGAGAAACAAAATTGGCACTACCATTAATTTTTATTTTTTTTAGTATTACTCATACTCTCAACCATAGTAATTACAAAAACTGTTTATAACAGAAAAAATATTCCATTTATGACCTGTATGATGATTGCAATGACAAATGGGATGAGTGTAGGTTTATTCTTAGGAGTTATTTTCGGGATCTTGCAATCGGGAACTTTACTTTTAACTACGATGATAGGAATCAATTTGGTCCTATCTTTTTATGAGATAGAATCAGCAAACTAACACTCTTTGCAACTCGATATTTAGGAAATGATATAATTTTTAAAGCACTCCGATAAATATGTGATAAGGTGAATTCATTTAACGAATGTACCGGTAATTCCTGATATCAGAATTACCGGTCTATAATTTTTCCTCCCGCCTTCTTACCACCACCCCAACTCAGCGGAATCATTAAGTTGTGAATACTTTTATAGTTAATTCTATTAAAATAAGTCCATACTTAGATAACGTTCACCAGTATCGGGAGCAATACATAGCACTCGCTTGCCAGAGCCTAAACGTTCAGCAATCTTTATGGATGCAAATACTGCTGCAGCGGATGACAAACCAACAAATATCCCTTCTTTGCGCCCTAGGTCTTTAAAAGTTTTCACAGCACTCTCATCGTCAATCTGTATGATTTCATTGTAAATCCGCGTGTTTAGTATTTTAGGTACAAATCCAGGACTTGTTCCCACTAATTTATGAGGGCCAGGCTTCCCGCCTGACAAAACTGGTGAACCTTTAGGTTCTACAACTCCAATATAAAGGTCAGATATTAGTTCCTTTAATGACTCCCCCGTTCCGGTCACCGTTCCACCAGTACCAGCTGTAGCTACAAAAGCATCTAAACGCCCATCCATTTGTTCATAAATTTCAAGCGCTGTTGTCTTACGATGAATGTCTGGGTTAGCCTTGGTCTCGAATTGTTGTGGTATAAAGCTTCTTGGAATTTCCTTCCGAAGTTCTAACGCTTTTTCAATGGCCCTTGCATTTTCTGCATACTCGGGGTTAGTACTACCTCTGCACCAAAAGCCCTTAAAATATTTATTCTTTCTTTTGTCATATTATCGGGCATTACCAAAATTGCATGATATCCTTTAGCTGCTGCATTCATGACTAGACCAATCCCTGTATTACCACTTGTAGGCTGCACGATCTTTTACACTTTTAGATGGATTAAACATTTCTAGTTTAACAAAAACATCAGCCGCACCTCTCGGAACAAGGCGATTTAGTCGCACAACAGGTGTTTCACCGATTAACTCAGTAATATTTTGTACAACTTTCATTTTTTGTCACCTCCCTATCGTTTCTTCCATTTTGTTCATAGTTAAAACAGGCTGTCGAATTCCTCGACAGCCTGAAGTTGATATAAAAAACTTCTTCAATGATTAACTAAGCTTTTATTATTTAAGCCTGTTAATACTATACTTTTCGTTCTTTTTTTCTAAGTATTTTAATTGAACCAACTCACGTAATTTACTTCTTACCTTAAACAAAGGGAGGCTCATATTTTCGGAAACTTCCACATCCGATAATGGTTTTTCTTTTAAAAGGCCTAAAATATAATCGATTTCGGTGACAGTCAGCGATGTATCTCCTTGGCTACATGGCATAGAAATAGACCTCCTATTCCTTTATTCTAGCCAATTCTTTCTTTGCAAAATAACAGTCAATAACTTCTAAATCCTTATCTGCAACTCTTTCTTCAGCAAGCTGTTGTGAAGCAAGTGGTGGAACAACCACTTTTTCACCAGGGTTCCATCCAGCTGGCGTAGATACTTTATGTTCATCTGTTGTTTGGAGGGCTTTGACTAATCGAAGGATCTCGTCCATATTACGTCCAGTTGTCAATGGATAATATATGATCGCACGGATCACTTGCTTATCATCGATTACAAAAACTGCCCGATTGGTTTCAGTGGTACTTTCCCCTGGATGAATCATCCCGTATTTAGTAGCTACGTCTTTGTTAAGGTCAGCAATCACGGGGAATTCAATTTTAATATTTTGTTTTTCATGTATATTACGAACCCATGCAATATGTGTTGGTAAGCTATCCACACTTAAACCAAGTAATTCAGTATTTAATTCTCTTAACTGCGGATAAATGCCTTGGAAAGCAACAAATTCTGTTGTACAAACAGGTGTAAAGTCAGCTGGGTGAGAAAATAGAATCAGCCAGGATCCTCTTTATAGTCTTCTAATATAATTGTCCCTTGTGTCGTAGTGGCTTCAAACTGTGGCGCTGGATCCCCTATTCTTGGTAAACTATAAACTTTTTTCACTATTATTGTTTTCCATGTCCATTCCTCCATTAATAAAAATTTTATATGTTACAAATTAAATTATAAAGAAAGACTTTGAAGAAACCGTGAAGATTTCAAAAAGTTCTAATTTTCTAATTTAAAATAATTATAAATACATTCCAACAAATCAAGCTTTTATATTTCTACATTTGGACTAATAACATTGCATTCAGCAATTATCCTCTTCTTTGGCACTTAAATTTTCTAATGAAAAAATGCGCCCCCTCTTTCCCTTATTAACAATATAAAAAATCAATTTTCAGATCTTATCAGGAGAAGGTCAAGAATTTGTTAAGATTAATGATAAACGATATGCAGTTGGGAAAATTAATAAAAATAGCTTCTAAATAAGGGAGGAATTCAAATGAAAATAGAAGGAAAGCTTACTGTCGTAACTATTTTGGTCTTACTCTATCTTGCTGGATGTGGGGGCATGAATGGGGGAAATACCAGTGATATGATGAACTCTGGGGGCTTAAGCCCTACCATGTTAGCTGACATGATGGCAACACCGGAAATGCAAGATGCGATTGTCCGTGTGATGAGTTCCCCTGAAATGCAGGATCAAATGATTGAATTGATGCAGCAACCCGAAATGCAGGATACAATGGTTAAACTAATGAAGGAACCTGAAATGCAAGATAGTATGATTAGCGTGATGCAAGAGCCGGAAATGCAAAGTGTTATGATTGAAATTATGCAAACACCGGAAATGAAGGAAATATTAAGGGGTATAATTAATGAACAATAAAAAAGCGACGATAGTGACCTCATCACCATCGTCGTAATCTCTCAATATGTTTATTAGTCTAATATTGATGACTAAATATCTTTAACAATACATCATATTAAACCGTTCCTCAATATCCTTTGCAAGGTCCCTTATGGATTGATCATTCACTATTTCAATAAGTCCAAATAGTACTAAATTTAGTACTTCTAATTAAATAGTAATAAAATAATTACCTATTCCCATACATTTCCTTTCCCGACCAAGAAGAGATGCCTCCAGTTAAATGTGAAATATCAGTGTATTTTTTACTTTGAAAAATTCTTGCTGCCTGTTTGCTACGCATCCCACTTTGACAGTATAAGATCAGCTCTTTGTCTATAAGAACTTCATTTAACCGTTCCTTTAATTTAGATAAAGGAATATTAATAGCTTTAGGAATATAACCATTTTTAAATTCATGAGATTCCCGAACATCAACGAGTATGCTGTTTCCATTTCTTACTTTTTCACACACTTTTTCTTGTGTTAAATTTTTCAAACCTTTAACAGGAGCGATTCGTTTATAAAAAAACCATCCAACCAGAGTAAATAAAAATATATTAAGAATAGTGCTAAAATCCAAATTAAGTCCCCCTCTATAACCCAAATAATCTTTAACTGATAGTTTTAATATTTACAATAGTATAGGAGACTCTGCTTATCGTCAGTATCCTATTTTCCTAATGCTATTTGATCCATTACCAGCTTTAATGACTAACTTCGATGCAGTAACCTTCTTAACTCTTACGATAGGTACAACTTTTATTCCCCAGAGTTCCCGTAAATCGATGGCTTTCGGTACTTACGATATTAGTTACCCATCTAGGCTACTTTGCTGATTTATAAAACCTTTAACATGTAAATTAGTATGGAGTTAATCACCTAAAAGAGGCTACCCTTAAGTAACCTCAAATCTCATTAATTATGCTGCTCGGACAGGCTTCCATCTCCGTAAAAATAACGTATTGGTAACAACTGATACGGAACTAAATGCCATCGCTGCACCTGCAAGTACTGGGTTGAGCAATCCGATTGCAGCAACTGGTATGAGAATTGCGTTGTATGCGAATGCCCAGAAAAGGTTTTGTCTTATTTTTCGCATCGTTGCCTTAGAAAGACGGATTGTATCTACAATACCCATTAAGTCTCCACGCATGAGTGTTACATCTGCTGCTTCTATAGCAACATCTGTTCCTGTACCAATCGCAATGCCAATATCTGCTTCAGCTAAAGCTGGTGCATCATTGATACCATCACCAACCATTGCAACAACTTTTCCTTCCTGCTTCAGTTTCTCCACTTCAGCAGACTTATCTTCAGGAAGTACCTCTGCTAATACGCGATCAACCCCTACTTGTTTAGCAATAGCTTCTGCTGTACGTCGATTGTCACCAGTAATCATCGCAATTTCTATTCCCATTTCTTTTAATTGTGAAATCGCTTCTGCTGAGGTTTCTTTTACCGTATCTGCAACCGCAATTACCCCAGCAAGTTCCCCGTCAACTGCCATCAACATGGCTGTTTTACCTTGGCCTTCTAGTTCTTCCATTTGATTGATTAATGACTCAAATACAATTGTTTGTTTTTGCATCAATTTTTTGTTTCCAATGTGGATTTTTTTGTCATCCACTTTCACTTCAATACCATGGCCTGGAATTGCATTAAAGTCAGTCGGATCACTTAATGTAAAACCTTTTTCTTTAGCACCGTTTACAATCGCTTCACCGAGTGGATGTTCAGAACCTCTTTCTGCTGAACCTGCTAATCGAAGCAATTCATCTTCTTGGAAGTTCTGTGTTGTAATGATATCAGTGACTTCTGGTTCACCTTTTGTAATCGTACCTGTTTTATCTAAAACAACCGTCGTTATCCGGTGCGCACTCTCTAAGTGCTCAGCCCCTTTTATGAGAACTCCACTTTCAGCACCTCTTCCTGTCCCAACCATAACAGCTGTTGGTGTTGCCAAACCTAGTGCACAAGGACATGCAATAACTAGAACAGCTACCGCGCTGAAAAGAGCTGGGGTAAATCCTGCTAAAAAATAAGTGATTAGAAATGTCACAATGGCAATACCAATGACAATTGGCACGAAAACACCTGAGATTTTATCAGCCAATTTCTGAATCGGTGCTTTTGAACCTTGAGCCTCTTCCACAAGTTTAATAATCTGAGCCAATGCTGTATCTTTCCCTACTTTAGTTGCCTTAAATTTAAATGATCCATGTTTATTAACAGTAGCTCCAATAACGGAGTCACCAACATTTTTGCTTACTGGCAGACTCTCACCGGTAAGCATCGATTCATCTACTGTACTGTTACCTTCGATAATCTCTCCATCCACCGGTATTTTTTCTCCTGCTCTCACGAAGATGACATCGTCCATTACTACTTCCTCAATTGGAATATCTTTTTCCTCACCATCACGGATGACCCGAGCTGTTTTTGCTTGTAATCCCATTAATTTTTTAATTGCCTCGGAAGTCTGTCCTTTGGCACGAACCTCTAAAAGCTTTCCAAGAATAATTAGCGTGATAATAATGGCTGCAGCTTCATAATAAAGTCCAGTATTTGCACCAGTTATCGTAACAACTAAACTGTAAAAGTAAGCAGCAGATGTTCCTAAAGCCACTAGTGTAGCCATATTGGCACTTCCACCTCTAAGTGCATTGTAAGCATCTCGATAGAAGTGGCCCCCTACATAAAATTGTACTGGTGTTGCTAATAACAATTGAATCCAAGGATTAATATGAAATTGAAATCCTACATTAAACTCATACTGGGCTTGCAAGTCAGAAATCATTTGTGGAAGGAACCATATGGATAAAAAGGCTCCTAGTAAGAACTTATTTCTTTGTGTTTTATATTCTTTCTCACGTGCTTCTTTTTCTGTATCTTCATTGGCATCTCCTGCGACTTTTGCACTATAGCCTGCTTTTTTTACAGCGCCAATTAGCTGATCTACATTTGTTTTACCTGGAATATATTCAATGTTTGCTTTTTCATTTGCTAGGTTAACATTCGCATTAATTACTCCATCTACCTTTTTAAGCCCTTTTTCTATACGAGTCGCACATGCCGCACACGTCATACCAGTTAATGCTAACGTCGTTTTTTCTTCACGAAACCCATAACCGGTCTTTTTCACACTTGCCATTAGTTGCTCAACAGATGTTTGGGCGGGATTATAAGAAACGCTAACTTTTTCGGATGCAAGATTAACGTTTGCCTTACTCACTCCATCTAGTTTTAATAGATTTTTCTCGATTCGAGTTGCGCATGAAGCACACGTCATACCAGTAATGCCTAATGAAACCTGTTTATCCATTGATTCACGAACTTTAGCTTCGCTACTCATTATTCTATCCCTCCCTCTATAAATGTTGATTTATCAACGGTTTGACCCGTTGGCGGATTGTCAAAAAAATATTTTTCGACACGCATCCTAATAAATTTTTCATATTTTGTAAAACTATTCCAATGTATGGGTGCGCTACGCGGTCACTACTGG